>JAYRVN010000364.1:0-2477 GCA_041918535.1 Chloroflexota bacterium | reverse complement strand
CCCTCCGCCAGCGACCAATCCTGGTCATATTTGCCTGCGCTACAGGCCACCATGGTCACCAATGACGACTCGGCATCCGTCACCAGCCCTACATCCCCTAGATTGAACACACGCCCTTTCTCCCCATCAGCCCCCAGGGCCGGGCCAAGCGATGCGCCGCTGCCGTGCCCGATATAAGTGACTAACACGGCCCCCTGTTGCATCCGACGCGCCGCCTCCTGGGGGAAATCCGCCACCGGATAGGCATACGGGCTGCCCGGATGTCCATAAAGGAGATGCCAGCGGTATACAGACGGCAAATGCTCTTCTACAAAGTACTCGATCAATGTTTCGATAGTCTGGTCAAAAACCGGCCCAAAACCTGAATCTGAAGCCAACAACTCTACTTGTAGCCGCCCTTCCCCGGCCGGCGGATGGCTTTCATAGGCGCGGGTGCGCGCCAGCACGCGCAGCACCTCGGCGTCGTCGGTCGCCGGCACACGCCCGATGGCGATGGGCAAGAGGTCCCCCGCGTTGCCGGTCAGGGCATAGGCATCGTCGCTGGCAATGAAATCGTAACCGATCTCTTGAATATACATTGCCGGCAATTGCAGCGGGACGATAGCTGCCGGCAAATAACCCTCCGGGTAAGCGGTGTGGGCGTGGCCGAGCAATAGCGCATAGAAAGGATAAGGCCGGCCGCTTTCCACGTAAAGGCGTTGAATGGTGGCGCGAATGTGGTCAATAGTTGTTTCCTGGGGAGGGAGCAAAACCAGGCTAACGGCATAACCCCGTTCCCGGCGATAATCGGCCCAGGCCGTCGCGCTGGCTTGCAAGCTGTTGGGCGCCACAATCACATAGTTCACGCCGCCGGAAGTCGGGGCGCGCAGGGGTAAGGCGTTGTCCAGGCGGTCGGCAATGGCCGGCCAGGCCAGCGCCAGCGTCAGCAGCAACCATAAGCCGGCCAGCAAAAGTGTCACCAGCGCCCAGACGAGTTTGCGTAGAGAAAGGTTCATGTTTGCTTCCCAAACCCCGGTTTAGAAGAGAGCAGCCAGTGCGCCCTCGTTGGATGAGTGTGTTACCCCATCATAACATATTCCTGAGCGTGATGAAACCAGACGGCCTTGGCGACATTCACGCACTGAGGCAACAAAAAGGGGCGCCTTAACGGCGCCCCTTTTGTCCATTGGGTAGGAATTCAGCTTAAGCGTTGGGGTCGCTGCTGGGCTGGGTGTCCGGCATCTGCGGAGCCGGGGCAAAGAAACCGCCGCGCCCACCGAAGCCGTGGCGGCCGCCGGGCCCGCCCCGGCCGGGGCCGAAGGGCATGCCAAAGCCATGGGGGCCCATCACCGGCCGGCTGGACAGGTCGCTGAGGATTTGATCCGCTTGCGCCTGGGTGATGACGCCTTCGGCCAGCGCCTTGTCAACGGCCGCCTGGTAGAAGGATTGCACCGATGCATTCAGCGCCGTGTAGTCTATATTGCCGGCCACGCTCTTGTAGGCCTGCATCAGGTCCGCCTGTTCTTGCGTGAGATTGCCGTCGGTTACCATTTGAGCCAGGCGGTCGCTGAAGACTTTGTCGCGGGCGGCCTGTAACTCATCCGTAGAAATCCCCAAGGCATCCGCTAGCAGGGCTTGGGCATCGACGCCTTCCATGGCCCAACCCATGAAATCATGCCCACGGCCGGAGCCAAGCGAGCCTGAGCGTATGGCGTCGGCCTGTTCCTGGGTCAAGCGCCCATCGGCGACTGCCTGATCCAACCCCGCCGACCGAGCCTTGTCATGGGCAGTTTGCAACTCATCCACCGTGATCCCTAAGGCTGCGGCTAACGCTTCGTTGTCGAGACCCGGTCCAGGCCCAGCAGCCTCGAAGCCACGCCGTTCTCCCCGTTCGGGACGCCCCGGGCCGAACCAGGGAGTTAATGGGCTCCCGCTGGCATCGCTGCCGGTGCTCGGGGTGGTTGACTCTGTGCTGTCGCCGGTTTGAGCGCTGGCGGCGTAGATGCCGAAGGCCAACCCTAGCGCTAGAAAGGCTCCAATAACCATATATATCGCGCGTTTTTGTAGTGACATGTGCGTTACTCCTTATCTCCATAGACGCCAACTAATCGGTTTGTCGTTGGCTGTGTGTTGTTGATACGGTTATGATAGGTCAAAACTGTTCAGAAATTGTTAGGAGGCGGGGAAGATTTGATGTGGATTCGGCCGAATTTCCTCCCCCCTCCCCTCTTCATAATTCCTGAACACCTTTTCTCTATAATAACGGCAGTTCCGGGCAACTGACGGAGATAGATATGACCCAAACCATCCTGGTGGTTGATGATGAAGCCAAACTGCGCGACCTGCTGCGTCTCTATCTGGAGCGGGACGGCTACCGCGTTGTCGAGGCCGGCAACGGACGCGAGGCGCTCTATGTTGCCCGCTATGAAAAACCCGATCTCATCCTCCTTGACCTGATGATGCCGGAATTGAGCGGCGCCGATTTTATGCGCACGTTT
>JAYRVN010000363.1:0-5608 GCA_041918535.1 Chloroflexota bacterium | reverse complement strand
TCGACATCGTGCCACCATCGGCTATCCGAGTCACTCATCAACTCGATTATTTCGGACAAACCTTGGGATTTGAGGGGCGGCGGGTCGGGAATTTCATTATAAAACCATCGCAAGTCCTTATTGGCAACAATGCTCTTTTTGAGTTGATCTGAGAGGAGTTTTTTGGACCGCGTCAATATTAATTCAACAGTAGTATGATGGGTAGGATATCTTGTGGCAACAAGAAAAACACGCAACCTACTTTGTGGAGTAAACCTTAAGGCATCCAAAACAAAAACATCACACGCGTATCCAAGTTGATTAAGCGCCTGAACAGTTACTCTAAAGTCCTTACCGTTGTTCGAGTACAACCAGCCCGGCACATTTTCAACAAGAATTAACGGCGGCGCGAATTCGCCTTGCTTTGTGAGTATTTTTATGAATCCCCAAAAAGCACTGGAGTGATTACCATTCATCATGCCATTCATATTGCCTGCGAGCGAGAGATCAATGCAGGGGAATGAGCAAGTAGCTAAAGTGGTCGAAGGGACATTGGCAGGGTCAATATCAAAAATGTCGCCAACCACATAGTGTGCCTTGGCATCAGGAAAAAAACCTTTATACATTTCATACTTTTTCACAGAAATATCATTGGCAAAGGCAACCTGCCAACAGAAAGGTTTCAGACCCATTCTGACTAAGCCGATGCCTGCAAAATATTCAGCTACTGTTATAGGAGGGAATAGATGCTGCACTTATCTATGTCCTTTTTTCGATCATCAGTTCTTTGGGCCGCCATAACTAACCGCCTTATCCAGATTTTTGGGGGATCACCGCGCTCCACGGCGCTATGAGCCGTCAGGGCTCCAGGCAAGTTCGGCCGATCCACGCTCGGTCAATGCCGTCTGAACAGGCGCAATTCACCGTGTTGGCATTGGCCTCTCCTCCCTCCCAGAAAAAGAAACGCACACTGACTTTTTGACAAGCCGGCTGATCCCGCACGGCGGATGTCGTCTGTAAGCCCACGCCGTTAGTGTCGCGGCTCTGCACCAGGAACAAACGCGCCGGACCAAGCGTGACCTGCCCATGCCGGGAAAGGTAAATAGCCACCAGGGGCGTGATGACTATCAGCGCCCACAACAGGAGCAACCCAGTGGTCAGAAAACGACGCGACCAGACAATCATACAGGAACCCGATTGAGGGAAAGCCGGACAGCAGGCCGGCTTTCCCCTGAGTGCGACCGCTTGGCCCGCTTGACCTAAGCGGCCATTGCCTCCGGCGCGCGCAAGGCGTTCAGATACATCAGGTTGATGTAATCCTTGAGCATTCGGCGCGTGCTGAACTGCGGGCTGACGGTGCGGATGGCCTCGCGCATGATCTCCACCCAGCCACGCGGGATGCCGTCGCGGTCTTGGGAATAGTAGAGCGGGATGATGTCGTTTTCTAACAGGTCGTAGATGGCGTGCGCATCGGCCGAATCAGTCATTTCGGCCGAATCATACACCTGCCCTGTGCCAATCACCCAACCATTGGCCCCGTTATACCCTTCCGCCCACCAACCATCCGGAATGCTCAGATTCGGCACGCCGTTCAGCGATGCCTTCATGCCGCTCGTGCCGCTGGCTTCACGCGGCCGGCGCGGGTTGTTCAACCAGAGGTCTACCCCTTGCTTCACATACCGCGCAATGTGCATATCATAATCTTCGATAAAGGCGATGCGCCCTCCGGTCAATGGGTCTTTAGCCAGATTGTAGATTTGCTGGATCAATGCCTTGCCGGCGTCGTCATTGGGATGCGCCTTCCCGGCAAAGATGATCTGCAATGGGCGGTGCGTATCCAATAACAGATGCCGCAAACGATCCATATCATGGAAAATTAAGGTCGCTCGCTTATACGTAGCAAAGCGCCGCGCAAAACCAATCGTTAGGGCGTCCGGATCGAGCAAGGCCCCGCTCACCAAGACATGCGTCGGGTCGCACTCGCTCGCCACCCAACGTCGCCTCACCCGCTCCTGGATATATTGCAACAGCTTATGCTTAATCTCCACATGGGTTTGCCAAAGCTCCGCCGCTGGCGCGTCCTCAACGCGTTGCCACAGGGCAGGGTCATCCTGGCGCTCCACCCAATCCGGCCCCAGGTATTTGACGAACAAATCGTTCATTTGCGCGGAAACCCAACTCGGCAAATGCACGCCGTTGGTCACATGGATAATGGGAACTTCCGCAACCGGCCGATCCGGCCAGACATTCTGCCACATCTCCCGCGAGACCTCGCCATGGAGTTTGCTGACGCCGTTGGCCTGACCCGCCAGATGCAGAGCCAGCACGGTCATATTGAACCCTATGCCCCACTCCTCGCCATGTCGGCCCAACTCCATAAACTCATCCCGCGAAATGCCCAACTCATCCCAATATCCCCAGAAGTATTTCTCGACCATGTGGAACGGGAAGACATCGTGGCCGGCGGGCACCGGGGTATGCGTGGTGAACATGGAAACGTGGCGCACGGCCTCGGCCGCCTGGGCAAAGGTCAGACCCGCAGCCACTTTTTCGCGGATCAGCTCCAACACCAAGAACGCGGAGTGGCCTTCGTTCATGTGCCAGGCCTGGGGTTCAATGCCCAAGGCGCGTAAGGCGCGCACGCCGCCGATGCCGAGCATCATCTCCTGACGGATGCGATTGTCGCTGCCGCCGGAGTAGAGGCGGGCCGACAATTCCCGATCCCAGGGCGTGTTTTCGTCCACGTCGGTGTCCATCAAGTAGATAGGGACGCGCCCGACTTGCACATGCCACACGCGCGCCGCCACGTGGCTATCGCCGATGCGCACCGTGATAGTGAGTTCGCGTCCTTGGGCGTCACGCGCCACCTGGATGGGAGCTTTGTGTAAATTCAACTGTTCGTAGATGGCTTCTTGCCAACCATGTGACGGCACGCGCTGGCGGAAGTAGCCTTGCGGATACATGAAACCGACGCCGACCAGGGGTAGTCCGAGGTCGCTGGCTTCTTTAACATGGTCGCCGGAGAGAATGCCCAGGCCGCCGGAGTAAATGGGTAGAGATTGATGGATGCCGAATTCGGCCGAAAAATAAGCCATCGTCTGCTCCCTCATCTCCGGATGCGCCTGCCAATACCACGTCCCTTCCCGGCTCTGCAAGCGATCAAACGTTAGCATGACTTTCGCATACAGCCGTTCAAACGCCGAATCCGCCGCCACCGCTTCCAGACGCGACGGCTCAATCTCCAACAACATCTGCACCGGATTGTGACTGGTAGCCCGCCACAAGGGGTAATCTAAGCGCCGGAAGAGTTTCCGCGCCTCCGGCGTCCAACTCCACCACAAGTTATAAGCCAGTTCAGGCAAACGCTTGATTTTATCGGGCATCTTTTCATCTAAAGGTGTTGTCATCGTCATTTTCCTCAGTAAAACATAGGGACAGGGTCATCCCGCCGCCATGTCTTTGCGTTGAATCATCGTGACTTTGAGTATATAGCGATCATTGAGCAATGGCTAATCTGACACGAGCCGGCCGCCGGTTGGACAAACTGTCAGGCAGCCCGGCGAATAAGAAAGCCGATGCGGCTCTCGTCAACAGGCTGCCAGTGGGCATCATCGAACCACTCCCGGCCGAGAAACCAATCCAGCACGGTCTCACGGGCCAGCCGCGTCGGTTGTTCCGATAACAAGGCCAGGTAAGACGTGTGCGGCCACTGGCGGAAATGGGCGACGACGCCATGCCTTTCCGGGTTTTGGTGGATGTAGACGACCAGATGGGTGAGATAGCGGCGGGCGGGGACGGTCAGGCACAACGGTGGAGGGAGAGGGGTGATTCGGCCGAATTCCGTCGCACACGCCGCCAGCCACGCCGCCAGCCGCCGTTCCACACTCATCCCCCCTATCTCCGCCAGCCGGGCTAACGGCTTCACCCGCACCAAGAAATGCGCATGATCCGGCAACAAACAGTAGGCAAAGGTCTCCACCACCGGCGTTAGCGCCTCCGCATACAGCCCCAAGCAACGCCGGTAAGCCTCTTCATCCGGCAACAACAACTCTCCCGGCGCAGCGGCCTGGTAAATGTGGTAATAGTTCCCCGGCCACAAGATCACGGCGCAAACACTCCAAACCCGGTTTTACAGCCAGACACATAGCGTTTTAGGCGTCTAGGCAGTCGCAGCGAATTTTGTTATAATGCCAGACATTCAGGGATGACCTGGCCTGCACTATGAATGCGCTAACACCAGCCCCCCACGCTTATGCGGTCGCCGACACGGACGCCCTGCCGGAGTTATATTGGGACGCCACCTACGCGATCGTGCTGTCTTTGATCGAACACCATCCCAAAATTTCGGCCGAAGACGTGGGCTTACTCCAATTAGCCGACCTGATCGAACACCTCCCCAACTTTCAGGACGACCCATCTCTAGTGACGGAACGTATTTTACTCGATATTCAAAACGTTTGGTATGAGGAGACCCATTCATGACCTCAGCGGCATTGCAGTCTGACATCCCCATTCCAGAGGAATTGTCACGCAGCGTCTTTGTCACCAGCCTGGATAAAATCTACAACTGGTCACGCTTAAACTCCATTTGGCCCATGGCCTTTGGTCTGGCCTGTTGCGCCATCGAAATGATTTGCACCGCTTCCAGCCGATATGATCTGGCGCGTTTTGGCATGGAAGTTTTCCGGGCCACCCCACGGCAAGCCGATCTTATGATCGTTTCCGGCACTGTCACCAAGAAAATGGTGCCCACCATTGTCCGCCTTTACAACCAAATGCCGGAGCCGCGCTACGTGCTTAGCATGGGCGCTTGCGCCAATGGCGGCGGCCCTTTCAAAGAAGGCTATAACGTCGTGGATGGCATTGATAAATTCGTGCCCGTGGATGTCTACGTGCCCGGCTGTCCCCCCACCCCGCAAGCCCTCATCTACGGCCTGCTGGCCCTCCAAGAGAAAATCGGGCAGCAATCTTTACGCAGCGTGCCCTGGTATCGTCAAGACGACGCCACTGTCGGTATCGTCCCCATCCCTATCTTAGGGCCGGACCTCATTGACATCCGCCAGCTAGGCCTGATCCACCAAGCCGCCCAAGCGACTCCCGCGGCTTGAGAATCACCCGGCGATCACCCTTCAAGTCAACCCAAGGATAACCACCATGAGTGAACTGGTTACAGATGGCCCGGCAACCCCCACCCTCTACGCCACTCCGCAGGCTGAGGCCGTCGCCCGGCTAAAAGAAAAATTCCCCGATCTGGCCGATGATCCTCGGCCCGGCTTCACCGGCTTGATGGTTCCTGCCCATCAGCTCCCGGAGATCGCCCTCGCCTTGCGCGACGAGCTAGGCTTTGACTATCTCTCCAGCGTCACCGGTGTTGATCTGATCGAAGACGGCAAAATGGAAGTCGTCTACCACGCCTACAGCATCGAAAAGGGCGGCGGCGCCGTCGTTATCAAAGTGCAAACCGATCGTGACCACGCCAGCGTTCCCTCTCTGACGCCCATCTGGCCGGGCGCTGATTTTCAAGAGCGTGAAGCCTGGGACTTGCTCGGCATCCGCTTTGAGGGTCACCCGGATTTGCGGCGTATCCTCATGTGGGAAGAGTTCGCCGGCCACCCCTTGCGCAAAGACT
>JAYRVN010000362.1:0-3660 GCA_041918535.1 Chloroflexota bacterium | reverse complement strand
GTCGTTGGCGCTGCCCTACAGCGCCCTGACCGGATTGGTGACGGCGAGCGTCCTTGGTCTGTTTGTGATAGTTGGACGGCTGGACGGCGTGAACTTACGGGAGGTGTTGGTAAATGCTTCCCCGGCGCTCTACCGCATTCTGACCTTTGATCAGCCCGGTTTTAGCGGCCTGGCGCTGCTTCTAGTAACGGGCGCGTTATCCTCCTTGTTGGGAGGCTTGCTGGCGCTCGTCCCCACGACTTATCGGCGCTATATCACGAATGGCCTGGTGTGGGTGAGCCTTTTAGGCTTGTTGCAAGAGCAGGTGGAGATCATCACCCGCCAATGGCCGGCGGTAGACAAAGCGCTGGCCTGGATGCTCGGCACCGGGGGGCAAAGAGGGTTATCGCTAATCGGCGCCGGCGTGGTTTTTGTGGTGGTGGTTGGGGGCAGCTATTTGCTCCAGAGACGGCGCGGAAATTCGGCCGAACGCCCACCTGTCAGCCGCACCCGGCGCATGGTCACCCTATTCATCATTGCCGTCCTTCTCCTCATTCTGCCCCAAATACTTGGCCCGGTCTTAAGTGAAGTCGCCACCACTGTCGGCATTTTTGCCCTCATGGGTCTGGGACTGAACATCGTGGTCGGCTTCGCCGGCTTGCTTGACCTGGGATATGTAGCCTTCTTCGCCATTGGGGCTTATGTCATGGGCGTTCTCACCACCACCGGCGGCGAGCTCGCTGTCAGCTTTGGCTGGAGTTTCTGGCAAGCCTTACCTGTGGCTGTTGGCGTGGCGGTTCTCGCCGGTGTCCTCTTGGGTGTTCCCGTGTTGCACATTCGCGGCGACTATCTGGCAATCGTCACCCTGGGCTTTGGCGAGATCATTCGCGTCCTGGCGCTCTCAGACATGCTCAAGCCCTATATCGGCGGCTCGCAAGGCATTGTCCAACTTGGCCGGGCTCAAATAGGCTCGCTGACGCTTGACCGACCGGAAAAACTCTACTACATCATCATTTTCGCGTGCCTGTTAGCCGCCTTTGTCGCCACTCGGCTCAAGGATTCGCGCCTGGGACGTACCTGGATGGCGATGCGCGAAGATGAGGACGTGGCTCAAGCTATGGGCATTGACCTGGTCAAGACAAAACTCCTGGCCTTCGGCACCGGGGCGGCCTTCTCCGGTCTGGCCGGGGCCATCTTCGCCACCAAGCTGAACACGATCTACCCGCACAGCTTTGACCTGCTGATCTCTATCAACGCCCTGGCGATCGTGATCGTGGGTGGGATGGGCAGTATCCCCGGCGTTATTGTCGGCACGCTGGCGCTGGTAGGTCTGCCTGAACTCCTGCGCGAATTCGGGGAATTTCGTTTGCTTATCTTCGGCGCGGTGCTGGTAGCCATGATGTTGCTCAGGCCGGAAGGGCTTCTGCCCGAGGAAGCGCGACGACGTGAACTCCAGCAGGAACCGCCAGCGACGGGCGGAGACTGACTCCAAGTGAGGCATGATGATGGATGATATTCTAGTAGCCCAAAATGTCACCAAGCGCTTTGGCGGTCTGACGGCGGTCGGTAACCTGACCGTCAACATCCGCCGTCGCTCGATTCACAGCGTCATCGGCCCCAACGGCGCCGGCAAAACCACCTTCTTTAACTGTGTCACCGGATTTTATCGGCCTGAAGAAGGGCAGATCACTTTCGACGGTGATCCCCTGGTGGGGCTTTTGCCGGACGCAATTGCCCGCTCCGGTATCTCGCGCACCTATCAAAACATACGCCTCTTTTCCAACATGACGACCATCGAAAACGTGCTGGTCGGTCGGCATCCACACTTGAAGTCGGGGGTGTTGGGGGCCATCTTGCGTGACCGCCGCACCCGTACTGAAGAGGCGGACGCCTTGCGCGATGCGCGACAATTGCTCCAGTTTGTGGGGTTAGCCGGGAAAGGGGATTTCGTGGCTAAGAACCTGCCCTACGGGGATCAACGCCGCCTGGAGGTGGCGCGGGCGCTGGCGAGCCAGCCCAAATTGCTGTTGCTGGATGAGCCGACAGCCGGCATGAACCCCCGTGAAACGGAAGAGATGACCCATTTCATCCGTCGCCTGCGGGATGACCTGGATGTGACGGTTATGCTGATTGAGCACGATATGCGGGTGGTGATGGGTATTTCGGAAACGATCACGGTGCTGGACTATGGGCAAAAAATTGCCGAAGGGCCGCCCATTGAAATTCAGCGGAATTCCCGGGTGATCGAAGCTTATCTGGGCAAGGCCGGCGCGGCGGAAGCTGCTGCCGAACAGCCGGCCTGAGTGGGGAACTTGCCGGTAAAAGGAGCAGAGTGAAAGATGGCGCTATTAGAGGTAGAAAACGTTCATACCTATTACGGCAACATTCATGCCTTGAAAGGGATTTCGCTGACGGTGGAAGAGGGCGAGATTGTGACTCTGATCGGTTCCAATGGGGCGGGCAAAAGCACGACGCTCAAGACGATCAGCGGCTTGTTGCATCCCCGGCAAGGGCATGTGCGGCTGCGGGGCGAGGATTTGGGCAAGTTTGCGGCACATGAGATTGTGGCGAAAGGGGTTGTGCAGGTGCCGGAGGGCCGGCGCGTTTTCGCATCGCTGACGGTGACGGAGAACCTGGAGATGGGCGCATATACGCGCACGGATAAGCCGGAGATTGCCCAATCCATTGAGCGGGTCTTTAGCATGTTTCCGCGTTTGAAAGAGCGGCGCAGCCAGGTGGCGGGTACGTTGAGCGGCGGCGAACAGCAGATGTTGGCGACCGGACGCGCGCTGATGGCGCAGCCGAAGGTGTTGCTGATGGATGAGCCGTCTATGGGATTGGCGCCAGTGCTGGTGGAATTGATCTTCGAGACGATTCAGGATATCAATCAGCGTGGCACAACTGTCTTGTTGGTGGAGCAGAACGCCACGATGGCGCTGCAAATTGCGCACCGGGGATATGTGTTGCAAACCGGGGAGATTGTGTTGAGCGATTCGGCCGAAAATCTGCGCCAGAATCCCACCGTGCAGAAAGCTTACCTGGGCATTGACTGAGTAACCGGGGCTTACCCGTCCCCATGACCCCATTGCGCATCCTCACCGCCGCCGATGTCGCCCAGGCCTTGCCCATGGCAGACGCTATCGCCGGGATGCGTGAAGCGTTTACCCAGCTTTCACTGGGCCAGGCGGACACCCCGTTGCGCGCGCGCTTGCCTGTGCCGGCGCAAGCGGGCGTGGCGCTGTGTATGCCGGCTTACCTGGCCGGCACGCGCGACCTAGCCGTCAAAATCGTCACGGTTTTCCCGCACAACCCGGCTCGCGGCCACCCCACCCCCCCCGCCACGGCGCTGGCTTCAGACGCCGCGACCGGGCAGCCCCGGGCGCCGCTGGACGGCACCGCGCTACCCCCCACCCGGCCCGGGGCGGGGGGTGGGCTTTCGGCCGAAATTCTTGCCCGCCCGCAGGCCCGCATCGTCGCCATGTTGGGCAGCGGCGTCCAGGCGCGCACCGGTCTGGAGGCTGTCTGCACCGTGCGCGCCATTGAGGAAGTGCGCCTCTACACGCCGACGGCGGCGCATGGCCTGGCGTGCAGTCGTTCTGCGCCCCCTCGCGGAGCTGGCGCGATCTCGTGTTCGTCTGCGACGAGTACCACAGCTTTGCGACCACCGGCGACACCGACCCG
>JAYRVN010000361.1:0-4484 GCA_041918535.1 Chloroflexota bacterium | reverse complement strand
GCCCCAGGCAACGCCAAAGCCAGGCTAATCGCGATGCAACCGCTGCCCGTCCCCACATCCACCACCCGCAAACCCTCGCGCCCTCGCGCCCAACGCAGCGCCCGCGCCACCAGTTCCTCCGTCTCCGGTCGGGGGATGAGCACAGCAGGCGTCACGCGCAAGCGCAACTGACCGAAAGGCGCACTCCCAATCACATAGGGCACAGGTTCTCGGCGAGCAGCCCGCGCCAACACGCCGCGGTAAGCCGCCGCCTGTTCGGGGGTCAGCGCCTTGTCAGCCTGCGTCAGCAACGCGCTATACCCGACCTGCAATACATGCTCCAAGAGTAAACGAGCATCCAGGTCAGGAGTAGGCGAGTGAACTAACTGCTGCCGACCGTCGGCCAACGCTTCCGCAATCGTCATGAACACCCCATGGTAACAAAAAGTCCTGAGCGGCGCAGCTTACGCTGTGGCTCAGGACTTAACGCTCACGCCAGGCTCAAGTAGGCAATCGTAGAATTACCCGCCCCTGACGCCAGCAACTGTGCCGAAAACCGTGGCGGCCAACGGTAAACTCAGCCGACCATCTCCACCGTCGGGATCAGCCCATGCTCTTCAAGATAAGCCATGATGCGGCCGGCGCTCTCTTGCACCGTCTCCCGGTCGGTGTGCAAATGAATTTCAGGCGCGCCGGGGGCTTCAAAGGGATCGGAAATGCCGGTAAAGTTCGGGATTTGTCCGGCCAGCGCCTTTTTGTACAGACCCTTGACGTCCCGTTGAATCACCACTTCCAGAGGAGAATCCACAAAGACTTCCATGAAGTTAGTCGTTTGGCTGCGCACATGATCGCGCATGGATTGATAGGGCGAGATAAAGGAGCAGACGCAGCCGATGCCGTTGCGCGAGAGGAGCTTGGCGACGAAGGCGACGCGCTCAATGTTCTTGTGGCGATCCTCAGCGCTAAAGCCCAAGTCGCGGGTCAACCCTTCGCGCACGATATCCCCATCCAGGTGTTCATACTTAACGTTGCGGGCGCGGAAGAGCTTCTCCAACTCAGCCGCTAGCGTAGACTTGCCGGAGCCGGACAGCCCGGTCATCCACAAGACAAAACCTTGTTGTTGTGACATTCTTTCCTCGTAATTACTGAAATATGGACAAGCAAAAAGGTCAACGCCTCACGGCGCCGACCTCGGCTTTGAATAAGGTCTATCAGGCGTCAGCCCGGTTGCGGTGGAGTTGGGGATCGGCCACAGCCGCCATTGCCGCCACGTCCAGGTTGCCGCCTAAGAATTCGTTGATTCGCACCAATTGGCTTTGGGGGTCTTTCACCAATTCACCATAGTTCACATCCAGCCAGGCGACATTGGGCTGCTGCTGCAACCACGCCTCTATTTGGCGCAAATGTTTGGTGAAGAGCGCTTTCATCTTGTCGTCGCTGACCGCTTGCTGTTCACCCCGACGCTCCAGCATTTTAGCCTGAGACGCCAGAACTTCATCCAGATCGCGCCGCATAATGAGAACGCGATAGGTGTAATCTTTAGGCAAGTGGGTGAGCAAAGCGGTGATCACCTTGACGCTTTTGCCGACGGCGTCAGGCACCCAGGCGGTATCGCCTTTATCCAGCTTTTTGACGCGCTCGAATTCATAGTACCCTTTCGGGTTGTCAGTATCGGCGCGACGGATTTCATCGGTGATGGGAGGAATGCCGCCGGCGTGCAGCATTTTCATCATCATGGATGTGCCGGAGCGCGGCAAACCGGAGACGACTGTGATGAAAGGGAGGGATTCGGCCGATTTTCGGCCGAATAGTTTACCCAACATAAACCCCATTCCTTTGCTCGATCAACTCATCCTGCCGCACAAATCCATGTTCGATCAAGTATTGCAGGATTAACCGCGCGTTCACTTCCGCCGAATTGCGCACCGTATCAATCGCGATATCCGGGCTTAACGGCTTCTCATACGGATCATCAATGCCCGTAAACCCCTTGATCTCGCCACGCCGCGCCCGCGCATAGAGCCCTCCCCTGTCACGCGCCTCGCACACCTCCAGCGGCGTATCCACAAACACTTCCACGAAGTGCTCGTCGCCGATCTGGTTACGCACCTCATTACGCTCAGCGCGATATGGGCTGATGGACGAAACAATCACCAGGCCGCCATGACGCACGATTTCCGAAGCTACAAAACCCATGCGCAGTGTATTGCGCGCCCGATCTTCCCGGCTATACCCTAAATCTTCCGAAAAATGAACGCGCACCACCGTGCCGTCCAATAGCGTTACCTGCCGCCCATGCTCCAGCAACAATGTGGTTAGCACATTGGCGTTGGTAGATTTGCCCGATCCGCTCAAGCCGGTGAACCAGATGCAGGCCCCTTGACGGTAACGCGGTGGGTAAGTTTCACCCAAAATCTCCGCCACTTCCGGCCGAGTAAACCACTCAGGTAGCTTACGCCCCTTCTGCAAATAATCCTCGCGGACTTGCGTGCCGGAGATGGAGGCCACCTTGACCT
The DNA here is from genome assembly GCA_041918535.1 of Chloroflexota bacterium. GTDB lineage: Bacteria > Chloroflexota > Anaerolineae > Promineifilales > Promineifilaceae > DAOTXO01. The sequence goes on along the minus strand of JAYRVN010000361.1, from coordinate 1,989 downwards.
CCGGCGCGATCTTATCCTCCTCCTCATAGCGGTCTTCCTCAGGCAGGTAAACCAACATCGAGAAGGGAACCATTTTCACGCCCAACTCTGCCTCATACTGGATCACCAGGTCTTGCGCATCATACGGGCCATAAAACGGCTTGCCCTCCGAATCTTTGCCTGGGCCCGCATGGTCACGTCCCACAATCAAATGATTTGCGCCGTAGTTACGGCGGATGAGAGCGTGCCACAGCGCTTCCCGCGGCCCAGCCATCCGCATCGCCATCGGCAATAAAGACAGCAAAACGCGATCCGGATCATAGTAATGACTGGTCAGCGCCTTATAGGTGCGCACGCGTGTGTAATGATCCACATCGCCCGGCTTGGTCATGCCTACCACCGGGTGGAGCAACAACGTGCCATCCACTTCTTGCACAGCGCGCTTAGTCAGTTCTTCATGCACCCGATGCAACGGGTTGCGTGTTTGGAAAGCCACCACGTTGGCATGCCCCATCTGCTCCAACATGGCGCGGGTTTGGGCCGGCGTGAAACGCAAATCTTTGAAATCATAATGCTTGGGCAGTTGCAGAACTTCTAGCGGCCCGGAAACGAAGAGTTTGCCCCAACGGTTCATCTCTGCCACCAGCGGGTGACGCACGTCATACTTGCCGACAACCTTGCGCGCGAATTCTTGCAGGTCCCAGGGGTAAACTTCATCGACTTGCAGGATCGCCAGCGCTTCATTGCTTTCATCCCGCAAGACAAACTCTTGCCCCACCTGAATATCATCGGCCGGATTGACCGGTAAAACAATTGGAATGGCGAATACATGCCCGCTGGTCAGGCGCATGCTGTCCAAGACACTTTGGTAGTCAGCCTGCCCCATGAAACGATCCAGCGGCGAGAACGCGCCGACGGCCAACATTTCCAGGTCGCAAGTAGTACGCGCAGACAGATGGATAGGCCGCAACGTATTTGCATAGGCTAAGCGTACATTAACTTTATCGGCCGGCGTCAATAGATCAACCAGCTTGCCGCCATAAGGCGAAATAAGCTCGGCAATTTTATTCGTGGCTAACAATGTCAACTCCTTCTATAGAAAATCTAGCTCTCACAACCGTTAGACGCCACATCATGTTGATGGGAACGATCCAATTAGACACCGATAATCGTCATTGGTCATACAATTGCGCCCGCTATTCTACCCGATCTCACAAACTCCATCAAAATCGCCATTTCGCGGCCACACAATCATCCCTTGCCGCGCGCCTGAAGCACCCGATCGCGCAACTGACCGCAGCCTGCCTGGATGTCAATGCCGCGGCGGACGCGCACAGTGCTGGTAACGCCATATTCGGACAGTCTGGCCTGGAAGGCGGCGACGCGCTCACGCGAGGAGGGTTGGCCACCATAACCGCGGGTGGGGTTGAGCGGGATCAGGTTGACATGGCAAAGCAGGTCTTGGATCAATTGGCCCAGAGCCTCCGCCTGTTCCAGGGTGTCGTTCTGCCCCTCAATCAGAGCCCATTCAAAGGTCAGGCGACGGCCGGTGCGCTCGACATAGTAGCGACAGGCGGCCATGAGGTCAGCCAGGGGCCATTTGCGATTGACGGGGATTAGCCGATCGCGCTCGGCATCGGTGGCGGCGTGTAGCGACACAGCCAACGGGGTTTGGCGTTGCTCATCGGCGTAGCGGCGTATGGCGGGAACCAGCCCGACGGTAGAAACCGTGAGCCGTCGCGCACCCAGGTTGAAGCCGGCCGGATCAGTCAGCCGATCCAGCGCCAGCAGGGTGTTGGTGTAGTTGTGCAGCGGCTCGCCCATGCCCATCATGACCACATTGGTCAGGCGTTCCTGCGTGGCGGCCAGTTCGTGGGCGAAGTATAAAACCTGGGCCACAATCTCTCCCACCGTCAGGTTGCGCAAGAAGCCCATCTGGCCGGTAGCGCAGAAAACGCAGCCCATCGCGCAACCCGCCTGCGTGCTGATGCAAACGGTGCGGCGCTCGTC
>JAYRVN010000360.1:0-7103 GCA_041918535.1 Chloroflexota bacterium | reverse complement strand
GCGCCTTTTCGAGTTCGACGTTGTTGTCGCTGAGCATCTTGCGCACGCGGCTGATGTGGCCGCCGGCATAACCAAGCGCCGGCGAACAACCCTCAGCCCGGCTTTCGTTGAGGCGTTCGAGCGCGAATGTCTGGCGCAGTTTGATCCATCCGCCTGGCGCGAGAGCTTGCCGGATGATGCACAGGTGGTGGCTTTGTTGTGTGTCGAGCGCGATCCGGAGGCGTGTCATCGAGGACTCGTGGCGGCCTGGTTGCACAAGGTCTGGCAATGCCGAGTGGTTCATTTGCAGCCATAAGGGTCATCATTGTGCCCTCTTTTTTCATTGAACGGCTGTTTTAACCTGTTTGTTTGGAGGGAATATGCAGGTAGTGATTGTAGCCAAAACGCGACAAGGCGGCTCAGCCTGTGTGGGCGGCATCACCTTTGACGGCCGCAGCGTGCGCCTGATCCCGGCCGACGCCGCCGAGGATGAGCGGGCAAATATGGCCTATCGCGTCGGCGATGTGTGGGAAATCGAAGCTGAACCCGCGCCAACGGTGACGCCGCCGCATGTGGAAAATATTATCGTGCGCGCGAAACGGCGTCGGCCGCCCCTGACCGGCCTGGTTTCGTTCATCGAACGGCTGATGCCGCCAATGGCTGGGGGATGGAAAGGTTTATTTTCAGGCAAAGTAGAGAGTTCACCTTCCGGCGCGATATATGTGGCAGAACGTTCGGGAGTTCCGACCTTCAGCACCATGTTCTGGCGGCCCGATCAGCCGCTAACGCGTACGCACGATGGCAAGCGGGTGCGCTACCGCTATCCCACGCCGGATGGCGGGCGCACGCTGGTTTTTGTGGGGTTTCAGGAGCCGTTGGAGCTTATTCCGGCCGGCGCCTTGCTGCGCGTGTCGTTGGCGCATTGGTGGCGGCCGGCGGATAAGCCTGACGAGGAGTTGCGCTGTTATGCGCAGCTATCGGGCTGGATTCTCCCAGACGCGCCGGAGATGGATTTGGCCTGGGAGGACGAATGGGCTGGGCCGGACGAGGGCGCGCCGGATGAGGGCGCGCCGGCAGAGGTGGCCGGAACGACCACCGGACAGTCGCCCCTGGCGGTGCTGCAAGCCGTTTTCGGCTATGATGAATTTCGGCCGTTGCAGGCGGAGATCATTGACCGTATTTTGCGCGGCCAAGATACATTGGTGGTCATGCCCACCGGCGGCGGCAAATCGTTGTGCTATCAGTTGCCGGCTATGTTGTTTGACGGGTTGACGGTGGTGGTGTCGCCCCTGATTTCGCTCATGCATGACCAGGTGACTCAGCTGCAAGAGTGGGGGATTCCGGGCGTGTATTTGAATAGCACGCTCGACTATAAAGAGTATGTGGCGACGATGCGGCGGCTCCGGCGGGGAGAGATCAAGTTGCTGTATATCGCGCCGGAATCTTTGTTGCGTCCCGAAACGCTTGTTCTGCTGGACGAATGCCGTGTACGGTGTCTGGCGATTGACGAGGCGCACTGTATTTCGGAGTGGGGGCATGACTTCCGGCCGGAGTATCGGCAATTGGCGACGGTGCGGGAACGCTGGCCGGAGGCGGTGTGCGTGGCGCTAACGGCGACGGCGACGCCCCGCGTGCGGAGCGATATCCAGGCTATTTTGCGTTTTAGCGCCGCGGGAACATTTTTGGCGTCGTTCGATCGGCCGAATCTGCTGCTGGAAGTTGTGCCGAAAACGGAAGTGATCCGTCAAGCCCTGGAGTTTGTCCGCGCGCATTCCCAGCAGTCCGGCATCATTTACGCCGCGACGATTCGCCAGGTTGAAGCGTTGACGGCGGCGCTGGCGCGTGAAGGGATTTCAATTCAAGCTTACCACGGCGATCTGGATGGGCGAACACGCCATCAACGTCAGACAGCATTCATTCATGATGATGTGCAGGTGATGGCGGCGACCGTGGCGTTTGGCATGGGCATTGACAAACCGGATGTGCGCTTTGTTCTGCATGTGGATTTGCCGCGCGACCTGGAACATTATTACCAACAAATCGGCCGAGCCGGTCGGGATGGCTTGCGGGCGGATTGCCGACTGTTGTTCAATTATGGCGATGTGACCACGCTGAATTACTTTATTGAGCGTGGGGCCGAATCGGAGCGCAAGGGGCGCGAATTCCGCCTGGAGGCGGTGCTGCGTTGGGCGCAATCGGCCGTTTGCCGGCGGCGACAACTGTTGACGTATTTTGGGGAGATGGATTCGGCCGAATCTTGCGCCATGTGTGATAATTGCCGTCAGACGCAGCGCGAGCAGACCGACCTCACCCTGCCGGCGCAAAAATTCCTCACCTGCGTCGCGCGCACCGGCGAGCAATTTGGGACGCTGCATATCATCCACGTCTTGCGCGGCTCGCGTAACCAGCGAATTCTGGCCCGGAAACATGATCAGCTATCCATCTACGGCACCGGCCGGGAGTATTCGGCTGATCAGTGGCGAGAGTTAGCCCGCCAGTTTATCCAGCGCGGATTATTGATCCAGGATACCGAGCATGGGCAACTCAAGCTCACCCCAGCGGGCCGAGCCGTTTTCAAAGGCGAAAAGGTGTGGGGGGCGGCGCCTACGCCGACAGCGGCGGGCGAGGCAGCGGAGACACCCATCTTCGACGCCGACTTGTTCAACCAGTTACGCGGCCTGCGCAAACGGCTGGCGACTCAGCGCGATGTGCCGCCCTATGTCATTTTTGCCGATCGCGCCTTGCAGGAAATGGCGACCTACTTCCCACACACGCGTGACGCGCTGGCGCAGATTTACGGCGTTGGGGCGCGCAAGGTGGAACAGTACGCCGAGCTATTTTTGCCGCTGATCCGCGACTATTGCGCGGCGCGTGGGTTGACGGAGCGCGCCAGGCCGGGCCGGTCGGCGCGTACGGCAGCCCCGCGCCCGCCGTCGCCGGCCGGGCTGCCGCGCACGGCGGCGATTGTCCAGGGGTTCCAGGCCGGTCAATCGCTGGATGAGTTGGCGCAGGCGCAAGGCGTGGCGCGGCAAACGGTGATTGATCATCTGGACAGGGCCTGGCGAGCCGGGCAAGAGGTGTCGCCGGCGCGGTTACAGGCGGAGGTACGGGTTTCGGCCGAAACCCAGAGCCGTGTCTTGGCCCTATTCACCGAGTTCGGCAGCGATCGCTTGAAACCAATATTCGAGGCCTTGGAAGCCGGCGTCCCTTATGTCGAACTCGCCCTGCTACGGCTGATCTTCGTCATGCAATCGCAGGTCTAGGCGCTGACGCCGCTGCCTGGAATTCGCTTCCCGCCGCGCGCGCGCCTATAATAGAGCCTCAACGCCTAGCCAAAAAACCGCCCGGGCCGGTTTCTCAGCCCGGCCCCTGCCGATCGGCCCTTCGGCGAAGGATGAATGGGCAACGGGCGAGGCGCTAGGCGTGGAGGATGCGATGAGTGTGGATGAAGATGCGCTTTGGCGGGAGTTGGAGCAAGCCCTGGATCGTCTCGCCGGTGAGGTGGGGCAAGAATTGGTGGCTGCGATTCGGCCGATTATCTGGCAAAGTCACACCAACGGCCGCGTGGCGCGTCGTCTGAAGCGGGAGCCCGGACTTACGCCTGCCGGTTATGTGACGCTAGTCTGCCGGCGCTATCAGGAAGAATTCGATTATGTTTGCCGCGTGCGCGGCGTGCGTGATGTGGTTATCTGGCAGTCGCTATCTAACAAACTCGGCCGCGCAGCTTGCCGGTTTCTGAAATGTTGGGGCTACCCTTCCCACCTCATCCCAGAGGTGGCCCTCGATTACACCCAGTCGGTGGTTGAGCCGATTCTCACCAGCCATTTCCCGTTTGATATCCCTTTTGATGCCTGGATTATTACTGTCTTGCGCAACACCATGCGCAAGGGAGCGCGCGCGACACAGCAGGGAATCGGCCGAATCGAGTATGATGCCATCCAACTCGATGATGCGGCGGCCGAATGGATCCCGGACCCAGCTATCCGCGCGCCTGACTACGATGATATACCTGAGCGACTACAACAAGCGCTAAACATACTCCCGCCCCAATACCGGGAATTTTACGAGGTTCACCACGTAGAAGGCTTATCCTATCGGGCTATCTCCACCCGCACAGGGCAGCCGGTGGCAGAATTGTACGAATTGAACAAGAAGTTGATCAAGGCGTTGCGCCAAAATCTCTTGTGAAAAGGAATAATATTCTTAGAGATGAAAACTGATCCTTCGGAGAAAGTTACCACGCGTTTGATAAAGTGGCTTGCCGCCGACCAGGCCGTACCGCCAGAGAAGGCTTCCCTGGCGGATGAAGAAATGATCCCGGCCGCGGCCGATGCCGCGTTGCGTGGCGAAGATATCCGTCAGAAATATCCGCTTTTCTGGCGTAGTTTGCTTGCCGATGCCGAGTTGCGCGCCGCCTTCTTGCAAGTTGTGTCGGCGCTGGAAACGCCTGCCGACGACGAGATCACACTCCCTCACCCGTCCTGGCTGGCCGAGGTGTTGAATCGCACCTCGCCGCTGCCCACGGTCGGACAATACTCGCGGGAGCGCTGGCTGATACAGTGGCGCGCGACAGTCGGACGATTGAACTATCTCCTTTCCGGTGAAGCCGACCGGGTTTATCGTCGCGCGGTGAATATGCTGAGCGAACAGACGGTTACGCTCTTGCGGACGGTGGTTACGTTTGAAAGCGGCGCGCTCGAAGCGCTGTTGCAGATTCAGCGGTCGTCCGTCTTGCCCACGTATACCGTTCAACTTTTGGTGGTCTATGAGCCGGCCCCCTTCATTTCGGCCGCGCCCGATTTAGAAGCCAGACTGACGTGGGGCGACTATTGGGCGCGCGCGCCGTTGGTAGAAGGGGAGGCGGTCTTCCCGCCGGTCCCGGTCGCGTCCGTCACGGAGGGGGAAACGGGGCGCGTGATTTACGAGTTGGATTTGCAAATCGCGCCCATTCTCTCATCTTAGGTCATGTCTATGTGGGAGCAATACCTGGCGGCTGCCGGTGAATACCTGGCGACCGGAGAAGTTAATCGCGCCCTGCCGGCCCTTTCTACCGCCGAGATCGATTTATTGATCGCTCACGCCACCGGCGCGGCGCTATCTACGCCGTACCGGGGGCGCGCTGTCATGGTCGTGTTAGATGCGGCCTTACGGGAGCATCCCGACTTACATCTGCGTAGCCGGGTCGCCTGGCACCTGGCACGGGCGGGCAATGCCTGTTTTGACGTCAGCCTGGTGACCGAACCGTTGTCGCGGGTGGAGGCGGGTTTTGCTGAGTTACAGGACCGAGGCTGGCTGGCGGCGTGTGTCTGGCAACGCAACGCCTTGCCCTGGACGCGTCCTAGCTTTGCGCAAGCGGTGGAAGCCCTGGCTCAGGCCAGGGCTGATCTGGACGCTTATGGTCTGGCGGAACTGGAGCCATACTGCCGTCTGACGCTGGCTTATAGTCTGTTGCTAACCGTGGACTTTGGCGCGGCGGCGGAGCACTTGGCGGCGGCGCGCGCGGCGTTTGAGCAGCGGGGAGATCAACCGGCGCAGGCGCAAGCTTGGTTAGTGCAATCGAGTTTGGATCGGCGGCAGGGGCGCTATGCGCGGGCAGTGGATTCGGCCGAAAAATGTCGAGCTCTCTGCCAAACCCTCGCCGCCGAGGTCGGTTTGGCGCGCGCCCTGGAACATCAGGCCATTGCCTATCTGCTCTGGCAGAAACACGCCCTGGCTGAACCCCTTTTCCAGGACGCCCGCCAACGCTACCGTCAAGCAGGCTTGCTCGGTTTTGAAGCCGCCTGCCTGAACGGTTTAGCGCAAGTTTACAACCAGACCGGTCGCTTCCGTCAGGCGGCCGAGGCCTTGGCCCAAGCGCGCGACATTTTTGAGCAGCTCGGCTGGCCGGGTGGCGTGGCCGATAACTGCCTGGATAGCGGCATCCTCTATCTTTATGGCGGCTTTGCCGACGAAAGCCTGGCCTACTTTCAGAAGGCTGAAACTCTCTATAAGCAACTGACTTTCTCCCAACATGAAGCGGTCAGCCACATGTATCAGGGCCTGGCCTGGTCGGAATTGGGACAATACCAGTTGGCCTTGCGCTGCCTGGAGAAAGCGGATCAAGAACTCACTCATCGCGCCGAGCCGACCCGGTTTGCCGAATTGCAATTGGCGCTGGTCAAGGTCTGGCGTCATTTAGGCCATGAGGCGGACGCCCAACGCTGTTTGGCCCGGGCCGAGCCGTTTTTCGTCGAATCAGGTCAGTTGTTGTCGCAAGTGTTGGCCCATCTGGAGCAAGCCAGAGGGTTGCTGTTGCAGAAAAACCCGGCAGCGGCTCTGTCGGCGCTGACGACCGCCCGCACTTTGGCGCAGGCCAACGGGTTCGAGTTACAGTTGCTAGACCTGGCGCGCTGGATGGGCGAGACGTTGCGGCGTCTTGAGCGCTTGCCTGAGGCGTTGGCGTTGTTGCAAGAAGGTCTAACTGCCAGTCGCGCCCTTGACCTGCGTGTGCCGCAAGCGCAATGCCACTTAGGCCTGGCTGCTTGCTATGAACAGATGGGTCAATGGCGTGAAGCTCAGGCGGCCTGGTCCGAAGCGCTGGCCCTGAGCGGCGGTATCTTGCCGGAAATCGGCTGGCAGGCGCATGGCGGATTGGCGCGTGCGGCCGAACAACAAGCGCAGACGGCGCAAGCGTTGGCTGAATACGCGGCGGCCATGCAAGCCTTGCTCCAAATTCGACGCGGGTTCACGCAGGCGGAATTGGTCAGCGCCTATTTGGAAACGCCGCAGCCCATGATGACTCGCGCTGTGTATCTGGCGGCAGCCAACGACGCCGGGCTGACACCGGCCTTCATTGAGGAGGGCAAGGCGCAACTGGCGGTGAATGCCTTTCAGCGAACCTTGCGCGCTAGAAATGAGCCTTCCGCCGCGGCGCGCCGGCTAGAAGAGTTGCGCGCGACCATTCAATGGCATCAAGCGCGCTGGGCAGAGAATCGGGCGGCAGCCGCCGAACATCAGCCCAAGATTCAGCAGTTGCAAGCGGACTATCTCAAGCTGCTGACGCGCCTAGAGCGAGCGGATGCGCCATTGGCCCTGGCGCGCCAACCATTTGATCTGACGGCGTTTCGTCGCGCCGCCTCAGCCCG
>JAYRVN010000359.1:0-2764 GCA_041918535.1 Chloroflexota bacterium | reverse complement strand
GCTGTCGCACCAACTCACGCGCAAATTGGCCGAGGTGCGCAAGAGTGGAGGGCTGAAGTACCTGCGTCCGGACGGCAAGAGCCAGGTAACCGTGGAGTACGGCGACGACGGCAAGCCCAAGCGCGTGCACACCGTTTTGGTCAGCACGCAACATGCCCCGGACGTTAGCCAGGAGGAAGTTCGGGCGGGTGTGATTGCGCATGTGATTATGCCGGTCTTGCCCCCCCATTTAGTAGACGAGGATATGCTCATCTACACCAATCCTACCGGGCGTTTTGTGATCGGCGGGCCGATGGGCGACGCCGGTCTGACCGGGCGCAAGATCATTGTGGACACGTATGGTGGGATGGGACGGCACGGCGGCGGCGCATTTAGCGGCAAGGATTGCACGAAGGTTGACCGCAGCGCGGCGTATGCGGCGCGTTGGGTGGCGAAGAATGTGGTGGCTGCCGGCCTGGCTGAACGGTGTGAAGTGCAGGTGGCGTATGCTATTGGCATAGCTCGCCCGTTAAGTGTCAATGTGGAGACGTTCGGCACAAGTCCATTTTCGGCCGATACTTTAGTACATTTGATCGAGGCCCATTTCGATCTACGGCCGGGGGCGATTATTCGTGACTTAGACTTGCGTCGGCCGATCTATCAACAGACAGCGTCCTATGGGCATTTCGGCCGAACCGACCTCGATTTGCCCTGGGAACGCACAGACCGCGCTGAACTCCTGCGCCAGGCTGCCGCTGTCCTCCCTTTCGCCGTAGTCAAATAGAGTTTGACGCGACCACAAGCCTGGGTTATAATTTTCCCCCCTGTGACTCTTGCGGAAGAGATAGAGTGACCTATGTTTGAATCCTTAGGAAATCGGCTGCAAGCAGTTTTTGACAGCCTACAACGACACGGCAAGTTGACCGAAGCCGATGTGGACAAGGCGATGCGTGAAGTGCGCCTGGCCTTATTGGAGGCGGATGTCAATTTCAAGGTCGTCAAAGCCCTGGTAGAGCGCGTCCGTCAGCGGGCAGTTGGCGAAGAAGTCATGCGCAACATCTCGCCGGGCCAACAAGTTGTCAAGATTGTGCATGAGGAACTGATCCGCACACTGGGGGAACCGGGGCGATTGAACCTGGGCATGCAATCGCCGGCTGTGATTATGCTCGTTGGCTTGCAGGGCTCCGGCAAAACCACCACCGCCGCCAAACTGGCTCTCTTGCTGCGTAAGCGCGGCTCGCGCCCGCTGCTGGTGGCGGCCGATCATTATCGCCCGGCCGCGATTGATCAGCTCAAAACCCTCGGTCGCCAACTCGATATCCCCGTCTATTTTGAGGATAGCAGCCAGTCGCCTGTGCGCGTGTGCGCGAACGGCGTTCAGCAAGCGCGTGATACCGATGCCACGGTGGTGATCCTGGACACGGCCGGCCGTCTGAACATTGATGAGATGATGATGGATGAAATCCGCGCCATCAAGGGCAAGACCAATCCCATCGAAATCCTGTTGGTGGCGGATGCCATGACCGGTCAAGAGGCGGTACGGGTAGCCACCGATTTCCATAACGCCGTAACTTTGACCGGCCTGATCATGACCAAGGTGGATGGCGATGCGCGTGGCGGCGCGTCTATCTCGATGCGCGAAGTTACAGGCGTGCCTATCAAGTTCCTGGGCGTCAGCGAGAAGCTGGATGGCCTGGAGGTGTTCAACCCCGATCGTCTGGCCGGGCGTATCCTGGGCATGGGCGATATCTTGGGGTTGGTAGAGAAGGCGCAACAAGAGTTAGACCAGGAAGATGCGCGCCGCGCCGGCGAGAAGCTGATGGCCGGTGAGTTTACGCTGGAAGATTTCCTGGGGCAGATGCGCCAGATTCGCCGCATGGGGCCGATTGGCAAGTTGTTGGAAATGATTCCCGGCATGGGCCAGTTGACCAAAGATGTGGATTTGAGTACGGCCGACCGGGATTTCAAGCGTCTGGAGGCTATCATCTGCTCCATGACGGCTGAAGAGCGGCACAGCCCGCGTATCATCAAGGCCAGCCGCAAGCGGCGTATTGCGGTTGGCTCCGGCACGACGGTACAAGAGGTCAACCAACTGCTCAGTCAATTCCGCGAAATGCAGGACATGATGAAGCAGTTGAAGAGTAATAAGCGCGGGCGCGGTCTGGCCGGTTTATTGGGACGCTTCTAGGTTGACGAATTACCGGTTTCGATTTACAGTTATGAGCTACTTCTCGACCAGACTGAGTGTGCGCTTAGGCGGAGAAGTTCGGGGTGGCGCGAGACGTTAGCGATGGTTAGCGCACGACCGCCGCGCGCCTGATTAATTTAGAACCTATCCGAGATGCCGGTCAGGCGGGTATCTTGACCCGCCCCCGACGATTCGGATAGACCTTTAGGGTGAATGGGAGAATTTGAGATTATGCTACGGATGCGTTTGAGCCGTCAGGGAAAGAAGAGACAACCTACCTATCGCGTGGTTGTGACGGAGATTGAGAATAAGCGGGATGGTCGTTTTGTGGAGCAGATCGGTCACTATGATCCGCGCGCGAACCCACCCGCGTTTGACATTCGCGAGGATCGCGCGCTGTATTGGGTGAGCGTGGGCGCGCAGCCGTCGGATGCCGTGCGCCGTTTGCTGGTGAAGCAAGGCACGTATGACCGTTTAGCGCGTCTGCGTACCGGCGAGGCGCTAGAAGCTTTGGTGGCTGAGTATACAGGTGTCCCGTTGCCGGTGGCGGGAATATCGGCCGAATCCACCCCAGTCGCTTCTGTCTCGGACGCCCCT
>JAYRVN010000358.1:0-3533 GCA_041918535.1 Chloroflexota bacterium | reverse complement strand
CAGGGCGCTTGGTCTGAGCAGAAAGCCCGGCCGAGGCGTCAATGACCCGGGGAGCGCCGTCAGCGCTGCCGAGAATGTCGGTCAGCCAGCTTTCAAAGCCCGCACCGTTGATGATGAGAACCTGGCTGTCGGCGATTTTGGCCCGGTCTTGCGGCGTCAGTTCAAACGCGTGTGGATCGAGGCCGATGGGCAAGAGAGAATGAACGGTTAGGCGGTCGCCGGCTACGTTTTGGGCGATGTCTGCCAGAAACGTTTCCGTAGCCAGGACATTGAAAGGGCCTGGGGCTGGCGTGACGGGACGGCAGCCGATAACGGCCAGGCTGAGCGCCAGGGCAAGGCAGAGGCTTCGGCCGAAAATGCGTTTCATCAACTCATGTGGGAATCGGCCGAATCCCACACCGAGATTCGGCCGATTCTGTCTTCCGGGAAGTGAACGCGCTTAGCCGGTCGCCCCTGGCGTCTGGACGGCTAACAATTCGGGCAGCAAACCGCTCTTCTTGGGCACCAAGACCACGCGCCCGCCGCCTTCCAATAGCTTTTCCATCTCCAACACTTCGAACAAGGCTTGGGCAACTTCACGGTCCTGGCCGATCTTTTGTAGCGCCGCGCCGACAATTTCCGGCCGCACCGCATTGGCCTGAGCAAAAGCGACAGCGGCCTGACGTTCAGCCGTACTGGTGATGATGTTCACCTGGTTGGAGCCATCTTGTCGAATAGCTGAAGTTACCTGGCGCAGCCGATTGACCACCTTCTCTTCAATCTGATGGATCATCCCTGCGTCGCGGAAGTGCACTTTGCGGATATAGACTGATCCCAGTTGATAGCCCCATTCGTGTGACTTGGGCGACACCTCGCTGCGCACGGCCTGACTCATAATGTGGCGCGTTTCCAGCATGGCTTCCAGCGGCATGTTGCTCAGACAGCGCACGGTGGCGTTGCTGACATTGGCCGCCAGCGAGCCGCGTGGATCGGTGTTCTTGAAGAGATAGGCCACCGGGTCGCTGACGAACATTTCATACCAGACGCCGATACCCATCGGCGCGCCTTCTTCCGAATTGACCGGCTGGCTGCGCAGGTATTGTTGATCCAGGCGCATATCCAGGATATAGCGTCGGCCGAGCCAGTTCATGATGAGCGCGCGCGGCCCCATTTTCAACCAGAGGAAGTAGAGGCCCGCGTCGGTGAGCACGCTGACGACTTTGCCGAATAAAACATAGACGTGGCAGGTGCCTTCTTGCACAATGGCGTAGAAGCCGAACTTGCGCATAAGCCACATCAAGATGGGCTCACCCAGGAATAAAACGACAAACGTGACGATCGCAGCGATGACGAAGTTCATTTGCCCACCTCCAGGATGACCCGTTGGGCCTGGCTAAAGAGCTTCAGCCGGACGTTGCGCAGATAGGCGGCCAGGACATCAGGGCCGCTGTCCTTGAGCTGGGAGAGTTGGGCGGCCATGGTATTGAGGGGTTCCACTTCCGCCAGCGCTTTGAGGGTTTCGATCTCGACGGCGCGTTTGGATTGGACGATCTTCTGGTCGGCATTGGCCTGGGCGAGACTAATTTCGGCCGAAACCTGATTGTGCGCCGTGTTGATGGCGGCCAACGCCGATTCCACTTCCACCGGCGAATCAATCTCCGTAATCAGCGACGCATCTAGCACCATGCCGTAACGCGCCGCCGATGAGGCGCACTCTCGTTCCATGAGCTCATTCAAACTGCTCAGATTCTTGCGCAAATCGTTGATGGATACCCCGGCTATCCCCAGAGCGGCCAATTCACCCACCGCCGGCGCTTCAAAACCGGCGATCCGTTCGCGCAAAATAGAGATAAAGTAGCCTACCACGTGGATGATCGGCTGCTTGACTCCGAACAGGTACGCGTACAGGTTGTGTTCCGACACCCGATAGCGCAACTGGCCGCGTAAGCCGATATTCAACTGGTCTTTGGTAACGGCTTCCAGCATAGTGCCGTTGTTGTTGGCGCTGGGGCTTTCCAAGTCTTGCGCCATGTTGATGGTCTGGATCGCCATATTGACTTTGTAGACGCGCTCCCAGGGCCATTTGAAGTAAGGGCCGCCCGGCGGAATCACGCGCAGTTGCGGCCAGATATAACGTTCGCGCTCCTTTTCCCGCAAGGCCTCGGCAATCGGGTCATCGAGCGTCGTTTTGTCGCCCAGCCGATCGGCGCGCCCGAAACGTGTCTTGACGGCGACTTCATTCTGGTTGACGGTGTAAAGACTGGTGAGGATGTAGCGAAACAGGAACCAGGCGATGATTCCGAAGGCAATGCCGGTAACAACAGCCATAAGTCAACTCCTGTATGCGGGGTCTGAGTGCGCGCAAGAGCGCAATCAGACGCTTGTTAACAACTGACTTCAGTTTGAATTATAGGGGAATTACCGCCACTGCACAACGACCGATATGAGGGTTAGCGGTATGACCCCTGCGGGTCGAGTTCGGCCCGAATCAACTCCAACTCAGCCGCCGAGGGCGGCGACATGCTTGAGAGCGTGGGGGCCACACGCAGCGGCCAACCCACTACAGCCTGCACGCTCTCAACGCTTTCCCCCTCGGCCAATTCCGTCAACATCATCTCGCGCTCCGGGTTGTCAAAAGAGAAGAGCGCTTTGTCGGTGATGACCAGTTGCGGCCCTCGTCCGGGCAGGCGCAAGGCTTCACGCGCGCGCCCGCCGCTCAGGTGGCCGGGGCTGGTGACAAAATCGAGCTTATCCACAAAAGCCCGTCGCCCCAGGCGCATGATCATGAAAATCTGGCCGGCGTTGATGGCGATCTCGCACGCGCCGCCGGAGCCGGGCAAACGCGTTCTAGGATTGGCATAGTCGCCGATAACGGTTGTGTTCAAGTTCCCAAACCGATCAATCTGCGCGCCGCCTAGCAAAGCCACATCAATCTTGCCCCGCTGCAAGTAGAGCATGAAGAGGTCGCCCATGCCGGTCACCGCAGTGGCATCGCTGACCAATGTCGGGTCGCCGATGGAAAGGGGCAGGCGGGCGGGATGCGCGCCAAAGATGCCGCTCTCGTAGACGAGCTCCATCTCGGGCGAATGGCTGCGACGCGCCAGGTTGCAAGCAATGTTGGGCAGGCCCACACCGACGAAGACGACGCGGTGACCGCGTAAGGCGCGCGCGGCGCTGACGATCATGAGTTCTGAGGCGCTGTACGGCTGCATGAGAGGAGTCCTGTTGTGTTATCTGGGGCAAGTGTAATGGATTTTCGGCCGAACGCCAAATCGTCGCGCCTCAACCTGTCCGCGCCGCCAGGTCTGCCAACGCCGCCAACACCCGATCCACTTCATCGCGTGTGTTGTAATGCACAAAACCGATGCGCACCAGCCCGCCTTGCTCCAGCAAGCCCAGCCGCTCCATCACAGCCACCGCGTAATAATGACCATGCCAGACAAAACAGCCGCGTTCCCCCAGATAAGCCGCCACAGCCGCCGGGGTGTGCCCGGCCAGACTGACGGCAAACGTCGGTGTGCGCCAGGCCAAATTCTCCACATCGGTGATGCCGT
>JAYRVN010000357.1:0-2814 GCA_041918535.1 Chloroflexota bacterium | reverse complement strand
GAAAGCTGCGGATGATGGAAGCGGGATGAGACGCGCATAACCTAAACTATATAGACGAAGGGCGACAATGTCAAACCAAGACGCAGCGTCAGGCGATGGCTCGCCAGCGCCGAAGAAGAAACTGCTGGATCAGGCGCGGGATGTGCTGCGCCTGCAGCAGTATTCCAATCGCACCGAGCAAAGCTATATCGGCTGGATGCGGCGCTTTATTCTGTTTCATGCCAAACGGCATCCGAATGAAATGGGAACGGCCGAAGTGGCGGCCTTTTTGCATGACCTGGCAACTACGCAAAATTCGGCCGCCTCTACGCAGAATCAGGCCTTGCAGGCTCTGCTCTTTCTGTATCGGGAGGTGTTACAGACACCTTTGGATGAACACGTTAACGCTTTGCGCGCTAGGAAGCCGGAACGCCTGCCGGTCGTGTTGACGCGCGAGGAGATTGAGGCTGTTTTCAATCGCCTGACGGGGCGAAATCGGTTGGTAGCTCAGCTCCTTTACGGCAGCGGCTTGCGGGTGTTGGAATGCCTGCGCCTGCGCGTGGAGGACATTGATTTTGCCCAACGTCAGATCATGGTGCGAGATAGCGAAGGGGAGCCGGATCGCGTGACGATGTTGCCGGATAAGTTGTTGGCTCCGTTGAAGGCTCATTTAGGGGAAGTGGAACTTTTGTATGCCGCAGATCGGGAATATGGCGGCATGGAATGGCCGAAAGCTGATAACGCCTGGGGGCGGCAATACGTGTTTCCCGCCTCGCAGCGTTCGGCCGATCCGAGAAGCGGCCTTGAACAGCGTCACCATTTGGATGAGAGCGCTATCCAGCGCGCGGTGCAAGCTGCGGCGCGCCAGGCAAAGATCACGAAACGGGTTAGTCCCCACGTTTTTCGACACAGTTTTGCTGTCCACTTGCTAGAAACAGGGTATGATATTCGCACGGTGCAGTCGCTGCTGGGACATAAGGATGTGAAGACGACGCAAGTCTATCTACACGTGCTGCAAAGCGTACCGAAGGTTGTGCGGAGTCCGTTGGATAGCTGAGAGCGGGCGAAACCGCCTTATGCCGTGTTTCGGGAGGCGATTAACAGGGATTCGGCCGAATCCCCCTAGGTGGCGCGGTGACAACACCAACCACAGCTAATAGCAAAATTCAAGGGGAATCCATGGAGAAAAAGTTTACGCTTACGCTCGAATATTGCGTGCCCTGAAACTATTCAGCCCGCGCCGTCCGTGTGACGGAAGAACTACTCAGCCATTATCAGCATATCATCCAGGAATTCACGCTCATCACCGGCTCCAAAGGCGTCTTCGATGTCAAGGTGAATGGGGCGCTGCTCTTTTCCAAACATCAGGCAGGGCGACACGCCGAGCCGGGTGAAGTTTTGGCGCGCTTCAAAGAGTTGGTCGGGCCGGATGTGCCGGTGTATGGAACTTAGCCCCGGGCAGGGCAGGATGGGGTTTTACGAGGGATAGTCGTAGAACCCCCGGCCGGATTTCTTGCCCAGGCGCCCGGAGATGACCATGCGGCGCAGGAGAGGATTCGGCCGATACCGATCATCTCCCCACTCCTCAAACAAACCGGTCATCACCCCCAGCACCGTATCCAAGCCAAGATAATCCGCCCACTCCAGCGGGCCAAACGGGTAATTCGTGCCCAGCTTCATAGCCAAATCAATGTCATGCGCCGTAGCGACGCCCTCCTGCAAGGCAGTGACGGCTTCGTTGATGAGGCAACAAATGATCCGGGCGCGCACGAGGCCCGGCCCATCTCCCACCATCACCGGTTCATAGCCCAATTCCGTCCAGAACTGCCGGGCGCGGTCCAGCGCCGCCGCGCTGCTATTCAGGCCGAGCGCCAGTTCCACCAGGCCATGTTTGGCCAGAGGCGGCACGACGCCAAAACCCACTACCCGTTCGGGATGAGGAACCCAGGCGGCCGCCTGGGTGGCGCTGGCCGAGAGGGCCGAAGTCAACAGCAGGGCGTCCGGAGCGATGGCATTGCCCAGGGTGAAGAGCAACTCCTTCTTAGCTTCGGCCGATTCGTTATGTACCTCGATCACCACCTCGATTTCCCGCAGCTTCCGGCTCAGGTAATCCCCTTGCACCGCATCCAGGAAGTCTTCCACCAAATAGACCAGGCATTCACATCCGGCGTCCAGGCATAGATCGCCGATTTCTTGGACAAAGGGCAACTCTCCCGCAATTAACACTTTGGTCATCGTCATACTCACATGGCATAGTCTCAACAGCGCCTACGGGCGGGCCGACTTTTCCGAATGGCTCGCCACCGCCTGATTCTACCGCCATCCCCGCATTCCACCAAAGTCCGATTCGGCCGATCGTGCGATTGCGGAGTCGGGCGGCCGATCGGCCTGTGAGCCGCGACAAATGCCGGCGAAGCAGGTACAATCAGCGATGTGGAAAATCCCTCACCCCAAACAAACCCGACATGGCATTTTGCTGTTATCGCCGTGGCGGCCGATGCCGCCGCCGTGGGCTTGCACCTGTGGCTTGGCCCCAGACTGGCCGCCGTTTTCGGCGCGGCGCGACCCGGGCCGGCTTCGTTGCGCAGCCTGTTGCTGTTTACGGGCAGTTATGCCCTGTTTCTGGTGGGCGTGGCCTGGTTGCGCCGGGGACAGCCCAGGGATAGTCTTAGCGCCGACCGGCGTTGGCTGGCGGCGCAAGGTGTCACCTTGGCGGCCGTAGTGGCGGCTATCCTGGCGGATTTGTCGGGCTTTCTGGCGACCATGTTCAACGTCAATTTCGGGGACCTGGGTGAATCGTACTACTTCCTGATCACCCCGGCGGTTTTTGTCATG
>JAYRVN010000356.1:0-3844 GCA_041918535.1 Chloroflexota bacterium | reverse complement strand
TACCCGCCACGATCCCCAAATGATCCAGCCTTTGTGTCTCATAGTTGTATGCTTGCGTTGTCATGGGCTCAAGCATACTGCCATCTCAAATCCTGACCGGCATTAATTCTCCAATTGTTAAAATCTGGTGCGGAATGTGGGTTGCTATGAAACTTTTTCTGACTATCGTCGGCGTCTTGTTCAGCCTGATGGGCGCTATCTGGTTTCTGCAAGGCATTAATGTCTTGCCGGGAAGTTTTATGACCGGCCAAATCCAATGGGCCATCTATGGCGGTCTGGCTCTTGTCGTGGGAATTGGCCTGATCGTGTTCGCCAACCGGCGTAGGTCTACGCCGCCGCGAGGCTGAACCCTGCCGCCGCCCCTTTACCAGGCGGGCTTGGGTTCCAGAGGAGAAAGGGTGGGATGTTGGACAAGATAATGGTCTATGGTCATGCCGCTTGCCCCGGCGTTAGGCCGGTCAAAGGGCTATTGAGGCGGACCGGGGTTGAGTTTGCGTATATTGATATTCATCAAGACAGGGCCGCTGCCGCCCAGGTGCGCGCCATGAACAATGGCAACGAGAGTGTGCCCACGTTGGTCTTTCCTGACGGCAGTACGTTGACGGAACCCACCGTGGGCGAACTCAAAGCCAAATTGGAGTCGTTGGGGTATCAAGTCGGGCCTGTCGCCTGGTTGATTGGTAACATCTGGCTCATTTTTGTCTTTGCCGCTGTTCTCATTGCTGTGTTGCGTTTGCTCGGACTGTTTTAGGCGCGCTGCTCACCGAGGGCGCGCTTTGTGATAACCCAAAAGCGGCACAAGGAGGATGCCCATGTGCGCTCACGGTCGAGGTTCCGAACATTATCCCCCGGTGACTATTCCCAACAGTGAAATCCGCAGAGTACGCTCCCAGATTGTGGAAGGAATGGAATATCTTATCTACGTGGCGCTGCCGGAAGGGTATGGATTATCGGCCGAAAATTACCCCGCCGTCTACCTGCTGGATGCCTGGATGAGCTTCGGCGCGTTTGTTGAGGCGTACCGCATTTATCGCCTATTTGATTTGGTCCCCGATCTGGTCCTGGTCGGCATCGCGCACGCCGGCAGCAGCCTGCAAGACCACCTCTTCTACCGAGCGCGGGATTACACCCCCACCGAACTGCCTGCAGATGAAATCGAGAGGCGATATGGGCCAGAGATAGCCGCACTCACACCCGCCTCAGGCGGCGCGCCCAACTTTCTGCGCTTTATTCGAGAGGAGTTATTCCCGTTTATGGAGCGCGAGTACCGCCTAGACCCAGCCGATCGCGCGCTCTTCGGCTATTCGTTTGGCGGCTTGTTTGCGCTGTATACGCTCTTCAACCTGCCCCAACTCTTCCGGCGTTATTTCATCGGCAGCGCCCCCGGTTGGTGGGACGATTACGTTGTCTTCCAGGCTGAGGCGCAATATGCCGGGGAACACACCGCGTTGCCGGCTAAGGTTTTTGCGTCCGTCGGCGGCAAAGATAGCGCGTTCATCCCCTCCTGGGAACGACTGCGGGATAGGTTGAACCAGAGAAATTATGCGGGTTTGGAATTGATGACGGTTATGTTTGATGGAGAAGATCATTTAGAGTGTGGGCCCTTGGCCCATATGCATGCGCTTCGAGCCTTATATTTGCCTCCGTAGCCGACTGTCCGGCCGGGCAGTTATTCTCCGGGGTAGGCCAACTGGCTCCCCACCAGCCGTCTACGGTGTGATGTCAATCAACCGGACCTGATTGACCGGTACGCGCAGGCTTCTCATCTACAGTAGCCGTGGTCAACGCCGTTGAGGTTGACAGACGTCGTATTGCGTCCGCCGGCCGGTGGATCGGCCGAATTACCGCCAATCGGTGAGAACACCCCGCCTTTTTTGCCCCTCCCCGGTTGCCTGTTTTATATTTCACCGTCTATAATTTGTCCGCTATGTGTCAACGCTGACCATAGCTGCGTGAATACCCGTCCGCACCAGTGGGCAATGCCAAAAACCATATCATAATAGCTTGATGGAGCAGAGATGTCCCAAATGTTCATATATCGTAAATGCTTCTTTGCTGTACTAGTACTCGTATTAGCCGCGCTGAGCCTGAGATATGGCGCGGCTCAAGCAGTCGAACAGGACGGCATTCAGGCCGATTGCACGGCGGGTTGGGGCGACGCGTTGAGTGGAGACGGTCGCTACTTCCCGGATTTGCACGCCGTTTACTGGGCCTACCGCTTTGACGCTAGCGCGCCGTACGCCGTCAATACAGCCTTTCGCATTCATGGCCAGTTTGCCTACGCGCGAAACACCAGCTTCCACTTCTACCCCACACTCAGCGAAAACAGAGCCTTCAGTTTCCTGTCTGACATCAATATCGTGCCCGATGCCGGCAGCACCAACCCCTTTCTCCCCGGCGCTAACCGGCATGCAACCAATCGCTGGTACACTATCTGGTTAGTGCCGGCGGATAGTGCCCGAGCAGGGCAACCCAACACATTGGTCGCTCCGGTTGACAGCAGCATATCCAAGCTCTTGCTGCGGGTCTATCGCCCAGACAGTGGCTATTCCAACGGCGGCGTGCCCCTGCCGACCATTGAAGCCTTCGATGATGATACCGGGGAGCCGGTTAATTGTCCGCTGGCCTTACGCGCTATTGTTTCTCCGATTGACTATAGCTCCTGGCCGACCCATGAGCCCGAAGTGAGCTTCTACCACCTGGCCACGAGCGGCTTTTACGCCAACGACGAGAACCAATATCTCGTAGCTGATCTCTCGCCAAACAAATATAGCCAAATTCTGGTCTTACGCTTCTACGCCCCGACATTCCTGGACACATACCAGCATCCGGAAGCCGTCTTCACCGGCAATGAAGAGGTGCGCTTCATGTCGTTGTGTATGGGCGGCCAGACGAGTACCAAGACCAGCGAGTGCATTGCCGATGATCAGTTCACACGCGCTCAGAGCGGTTATTACAACGTCGTGTTAGGCCCGCCCAACCGCGCGGATATCCGCACGGCCGCCATTGCGCGCGGCTATAACTATGTCGGTTGGTATAGTCTGACTCCGATTGTGGTTTTCCGCCAAATGCTTCCCAGAGCCGACTTCGTTGGCTCAGTCGCGCGGGTTCCCCTGTTTGACTACACCAAACCCATGGCCGACCAACGCGCCGAGAATTTCATCGGCATCTACGCGCCTGTCGGTCGCTATTGTTCCGTGCCCAGCTTCATGAACGGCGGAACCTGCGGCATGCCTGCGCCGTAGGTCGCCGCATTTTTTCGGTTTGATGGCAGCGATTTCGATATTGTTCGATATTGAGCTGTGAATTGCCGCGTTGAGTTGACTGTAACGTCAGCTCAACGCGGCCATTTTGGGCTCAGTCGGGCAGTCTGCTCTCACGGGCCTGGGTGACTGGCGGCGTGACGGATGCGCGTCCGTCCCCACCTGGGAACGACTGCATTCTCCGGGGTAGGCCAACCTGCTCCCCACCAGCCGTCTACGGTGTGATATCAATTAACCGGACCTGATTGACCGGTACGCGCAGGCGTTTGAGCAGGGTTTTGGGCACATCGCCGCTGTTTTCATCTTTGGGAATAGCGTAGGCGGTGTAGACGCACTCCTGGCGCGTCAGGCTGAGCACACAGTAGCCGTGGTCAACGCCGTTGAAGAAGCGGATGTGCGGGTTTAAGGTGGTGACCAGCCGCTCGCCGTCGCCGGGGAAGCCGGGCAGGACATCGCTGATATTGGCGGAGGTGACGGCCGAGGTCATGAACTCGACGCCGATCATGTTGTTGAAGGGGGGCGTGAAGTTGCGTTGGGTGTAATCCACTTTGACGTAACCGGCCAGATACATGTGCATGTCG
>JAYRVN010000355.1:0-9437 GCA_041918535.1 Chloroflexota bacterium | reverse complement strand
GTCATGTAGGCCATGACGGCTTGCGTTTCCGGCTCAGAGCCGGCCGATGCGCCGCGATAGGTTTCATCGCACTGCGCGCCGCTGGAGCCGCCGCAGCACCCCCATTGGAAGGTGAAATTGCGGTTCAGGTCTGCCCCGCGTGAGTTGGTGTTGGCGCAGTAGTTGTTGTTGGTGTTCTTGCGCCAGAGCAACCCGGTCTCCGCCTGTTTGCGGCCATCCGGGTTGGTGTGCAGCATGAGGTGAATGTCGTGATGATCCAGCAGCCAGGTGGCGTCGGCGTTGACGCCGTAATTGTTCACCAGATACTCGGCGAACCGGGTGTTCAATTCCGCCGTGGTGTATTCGCGGGCGTGGATGGCGGAGGTGATGAACAACTTGGGCTTGTTCGTCGGGTCAATGGCGAAGTTGGTCAGGCGCAAGACCATCATGTCATAGCCGGGGCTGGGGAAGCCTTGACCGGGATGGGCTTTCTCCCAACTGTCGCCGGCATCGCTCCAGGTGGCTAGATTGGGATGGGCCGCGGCGATGGCGGCCGCCGTGCTGAAGGTCTCTTCAACCGTCCGGTAGCAGGGATAGCCTGGAATGCCGTTGGTTTGTTGCGGGTCAGCCTGGCTGACGCGCCGGACACTGGCGGTGAGTTTGGGATCGACTTCGGTGCGGAAGCCCCACTGAGCCAGTTCACGCAGTTGGGCGGGCGTGGCATCAATGACGAGGTACTTCTCATCAAAGTTGACCTCCCAAACGGCGCGTTCGGCCGAAAATTGGATGGCCTTTAGCGAGTCGTCGAAATAGGCGCGAACAACCACAATGCCGCTGTTCACAACCTCCACTTCCTGAGCCGGGGCAGAACGAGGCGTCACCGCCAGGACTGCCACCAACAAGAGACCCAGAAGAGCCAACACAAAGATGGATCGCTTGAACATGAATACACTCTCCTTAAGGGAAAAAGGGCTTGGCCGCCATCAAAGCCGGCCAGTTACACAAGCTGCAAAAATCGGCGAATCCCAGGCCCGGCTGATAAGCTGGCCCGGTTGATTGCGCCGAAACCACCAAGTCAACTACGGCGTATTGTATGGCAGCCGCCCTGAAACACCAAAGAGTCTCCTCAGAAAGGCTGCGCTAACCACGCCAAGCCCATCAGGATAGCCTCGGCGAGTTGGTAACCGGTTCCAGAACACGGGCCCGGCAGAGAAGCTTCCGCGTTACCGCGCACGTACTACAAGATTTTGCCGGCCACCGGCAACTGTTTCACCAGATAGCCAACCGCAAAGCAAAGGACGACGGCCAAGGGGGCGAACAACAAGAATTTGAGGCCAAGACCGAGTTGAACACGGCTCAAACTCAGCGCCAGCGGCACGATCACCAGCGGATGGAGGACATACACCGCGTAGGCGGCCGTCGTCATGCGCCGCAGCAAGCTACCCTGTTGGTTGAAGCGCCGGCGAAACCATACTAGCGTGACGATCACCATCGCCACGCCCATGAACGCTTCCCATAGTGAGTAAGCCAGGGATAGCCAGGTAAAGCCGCCGGCTACAGCCGGGTCAAACTCGCCGGTTAGCGCACCTGCCGCGATCGCCAGAGCCGGGAGCAGCGGCGCGCAGACTAGCGCACACCATCCCCAAATCCTGGCCTGGGCGGGGTTGAGGCGCGTCAGCCAATCATGGCGACAGGCCAATATGCCGACTGCAAACAGGGCGATGTATTGAGGGAAGTGACCCGGTTCCAGGTGGGGTGGTTCCCACCACCACCCTGCAGGTGCCCAAATGCGGGTTATGAAGGTCACCAGCCCCAGGCCTAGGGCGAACAGGAAGATGGCGCGGTTGCCGGGTACCGGGGCGACTGTCTGCCGGGCTGCGCTATCGCCGAACTTTTTTCCCGCAGCCAGCCGGATCAGCGCATATCCAATTGAGAACAACAGTAGCCCCTCGACAAACCATAGAGGGCCAACAGCGGCTTGCGTCAGGTCTGGCAGATGAGTGGGAACGTATTGCCAGAAGCTGCCTACATACCCCCCATGCACAGCGGCCCAATAGGTGACGAGCGGGTTGATAATGAGGGCGTAGACCGCCGCCGGAATGCCCAGACGGATCAGCCGGTCTAGAATGAACGCCCCCGGCCCTTTGCGGTCATAGGGAGACGGTGTAAAGTAGCCGGCGATTAGATAAAACAGACCCAGGAGGAAGGAAGCCCCAATGCCGAGTAGCAGCAGAGTGATAATGTCGAAGAGCGCGCTAACCTCTCCCTCTTCTCGATAGTACCAGTCACCGGTTGGGGCGCCATAAGTGATCGCCATGTGGCCCACGATCACCAGGATGATGAGCCAGACGCGCATGTTGTCTATGTAGAGCAGCCGGGATTTGTCCGACGCTTTGGCCTGCGCCTCGGCGCGCGGTGTCACAACTCCGCCTGCGCCTGCGATGTTGATTGTCATGTTGTGCCTCTTGTGGAATGAGATGTAAGGGGTTTGTGGCGGGGGAGGAGAGGGTGGATTCGGCCGAATCCCACCCCGACGAATTTCGCATATTCATTATGACCGAACCGCCAGACAACAGCGCCATATTCGCGCGCAGCGGAGAGCCGCTATTCTGCAATACCCGCGCAGCCGGTTGTTCCAGGTCACCAGTGGCCTGACAGGCTTCGGCTAAGGCATTCTGGGGGGTCATGTCACAAATTCAGCCTCCCTGCCGACTATACTTGCATTATACGGGTCTGTTAATGGAGGCGCAATGGCGGGGCGTGGTGTTGGATTCGGCCGATAATCCTCCCCATCACACCTCTATAACATCAACTCTGTCGGCCGCTACGCCATCTCTAAAAATGTCGCTGCCGCCTTAATGGCTTCCCACAAGCATTCCCGTATGTCGGCAATCAATGCTGTTGGCGGCCGAACCGGCGGCGAGTCGCCCGTCTGCTCACCCAGATAGAGAGCGCGGCTGGCCTCGATCATCACCCACGGCTGCTGGCGGCCGCCGTGCCCCCAAATATCCCAGCCGCCCCAAAAGGGCGTGTTGAGCCCCACGGCTGGGCCGGTTGGCGCTAAAGCAAGCAGGTCGTCGGCGCAAGCTGCCAGCCGGGTCGCCATTGCGCGTAGCAATTCGGCCGGGGCTGTGACGTAGTCGCGCAGCGGCTCTATCTCTCCGTGGGTATCACCCAGATTGGCTAACTCAAAACGCGGGCGCAACTGCGCCGGATCGCCATAATGGCTGGGTCCTCTGGCGGCCATGCTGTGCGCGTCAATGACCAGCTGGATGCGTGGGTCGGCGGCGATAGCCGATAATCGCGCGTGCCAGGGCCGCCAATATCTTTCCACCAGGTGGCGTTCGAGGGTAGCGTCCGGCTCGTCATTCGGCCGAAAAACAAGTTGGCCGTAACTCGTGCGCCGCTTGACAATGCCATCGCCGAGACGAAACAGACTGGGATACGCCGCCACAACCTCATCCTCCGGGCGGTTTACATCAATCAGCGCGCGCGCATAATCAAAACGCTCCCAGATGAGTACCCGATCCCGAAAGTCAAAAAGTAGGTCGGCGTAGCTATCCGCTTCGTTGAATAGCTGCGCTGCACTAAGATTGGCCCGGTCGGCCAGTTCGGGAGGGATGGTCAGACCGCAATGCGGCAGTACAATGGCTATAGGGAGCGGTGTTCGCATGTCAGCTATCCGTGATCTTGGGCGCAAGCGTGTGGGTGGGATAGGCCATAAGTTTTGTCCGCCCAGGCGTCGCCGACACATTTACTATACGCCAATTGGCTTCGACGTGGCGCAATCACCAATGCGCAGACCACTACGCCCACTACTAGGGCTTTGGGGCAATGGCGCGCTGTGCAATCCGATCAATCAGACCGCTGAAGATGAGTCCGTGAAGCGGGTATAGCGCATACCAATATAGCCAGCCCAATAATCCTTTGGGCGCAAAGAAAGCTGTCTGCGAGAGCAGCGTCTGCCCCTCTTCGCGTAGGGCCACCTGGAATTGTAACCAGGCTTTGCCAGGCACTTTCATCTCCGCCCGCAATCTCAGCAGTCGTTCCGGCTCTACGGCCTCCACCCGCCAAAAATCAATAGCGTCTCCCACCCGCAATTCATGCGGATCGCGGCGACCGCGCCGTAAACCAACCCCGCCAATCATCCGATCGATAAAACCGCGCAGCTCCCACGCCCAGTTCATATACAGCCAGCCGCGCTTGCCCCCCAACCCTATGAAAATCTTATAGACATCCGCCGGTGAAGCGGGAACGACGCGCTGGCGACGCTCCACAATCATACCTTCTTGAGTAGTCAGGCTGACCGGCGGCGCCGCGCCCTGACTGGTGCTTAGGGCATCGCTCCAGGTGGTTTCAAGGTTGCTCGCCTGCAAGCGAGCGAGCGCCCGCTCGACGGCAGTTCGATAACTCACCGGCTGGATGTGGGGGAATAGTTCATGGGCGCTGGGATCGTGCACAATATTTTCATTGCGCAGACCCTCGATCAGGGGGCGGGCGATGACGGCAGGGATGGGCGTGACCAGATTTACCCAGTAAGATGATAAGCGCGGAGTCAGAACGGGGACCTGTATCATCCAACGTTTCAGTCCGCGGACTTCGGCATAGATCATCATCATCTCGCCATAAGTAACGACTTCCGCACCGCCGATCTCGATGATGCGCCCACTACTCTCCGGCGCAGCGATCGCCGCTGTCAGATATTCCAGCACTTCACGAATGCCGATTGGCTGGGTGCGGGTATAAACCCAACGCGGGCATATCATGACAGGCACGCGTTCCGTCAGGTAGCGAATCATCTCAAAAGAAAGGCTGCCCGAACCGACAATTACCCCTGCGCGGAATTCGGTAACCGGGACGCTGGCGCTACGCAATGAGTCGCCCGTTTGCTGGCGTGAACGCAGATGTTCTGAGAGGCCGGGCGAAGCTTCAGCCAGGCCGCCGAGATAAATGATCCGTTCAATGCCCGCCGCGCGAGCGGCCAATCCAAAATTGCTGGCGGCGGTCAGGTCGCGCTGATGAAAGTCAGCGCCGCTTCCCAGGCTATGCACCAGGTAGTAAGCGATCTGTACCCCTTGCATAGCCGGGGCGAGGCTGTCCGGTTTAAATACGTCGCCCGCCACTATTTCGACGGCGCTTTGCCAGGGTCGCCCCTGCAAGCGGGCAGGATCGCGCACCAGGCAGCGGACGCGATAGCCCATTTGCAGTAAGAGCGGCACAAGTCGCCCGCCGATATAACCGGTGGCGCCAGTCACCAAAATAAGAGAACGATTCGTGTTTTCTGTTGACATCTTCTATTCGCTTATGAGTTCTATGCATGGTCTGCAGAAGGTAGCAACGCGCCATTCGGATGCCCTCAACCAGGATGGGCGCGGCCAAATGGAGCGCCCAACTGACGCAACGGGGTGGGTTGGCTGCAATCCTACCCCGGGGGAAGCCGTCCTTCAATCCAAATGAAACTTGCCGCTCATCTGCGTGCGTTATTGCTGTAGAGTATAATACTTTCAGCCCAACTTGCATATCCCTTTAGTCTACTTGTTTGCTCGATAGCCTTGTTGGGTGAATTCAGAACTATGTTTCCCGCAGCAAAGGAAATCAACTGTTATGCGAATAACCATAATTGCCCCAGGAAGTCGCGGAGATGTACAGCCTTATGTGGCGTTAGGGAAGGGATTGAAGGAAGCGGGGCATACGATTCGGGTACTGGCCACGCAGGATTTCCAAAGTTTGATCACCGCCTATGGGTTGAATTTTGTGACGATGGGCGATAGCGTGGAAATGAGAGCGCAAAGCCAGATGCAAGACATCGCCGAGCGCGGCAATCTGCTGCAAATTCTGGCTAGTACAGGCCGCGGCGCACAACTACTGGCGCAGCAGTCGGCGGTTAACGGGTTGGCGGCTTGCCAGGGTGCTGACTTGATTGTTGCTGGACTTGGGGGACTCTTTGTGGGTCTGGCGCTGTCAGAGAAATTAGGAATCCCGTTTCTTCAGGCCCACTTAATGCCGTTTACCCCGACCCGTGAATTTTCCAGTGTTTTGATAGCGTTGCCCCAAATTCCGTTGACCCGCTGGGCTAATGGTGTCTCACATCGCCTGACCCGACAGATGATGTGGCAAATGTTACGCGCGGCGGACAACCAAGCTCGCACCCAGGTTTTGCACATGGCACGGGCCTCCTTCTGGGGGCCATTCGCCGCTCTCCAGCGGCAAACACGTTCTATTCTCTATGGCTATAGCCCACAGGTTATACCGCCGCCTACTGATTGGGCGGACTTCATCCATGTCACCGGGTACTGGTTTTTGGAGCCGCCTACGGGATGGGAGCCGCCGAGCGACCTGGTGAACTTCCTACAGGCTGGCCCGCCGCCGGTCTATATTGGTTTTGGTAGTATGCCTAGCCGTAAACCGGAAGAAACCGCCAACTTGGTTTTGCAGGCCTTGGCGCGCACCGGCCAGCGTGCGGTATTATTGGCAGGCTGGGGTGGGCTCAAGAAAGAGAATTTGCCAGAGACAGTGATGATGATTGGCTCCACGCCGCATAGCTGGCTGTTTCCAAAAATGGCGGCAGTGGTGCATCATGGCGGCGCGGGAACTACCGCTGCGGGGTTGGCGGCAGGTATTCCTTCCATTCTGACGCCCTTTTTTGGCGACCAACCATTTTGGGGGCAACGGGTGGCTGCGTTAGGTGTCGGGCCCCGGCCTATTCCGCGCCGGCGGCTCAGCGTTGAGAATCTGGCCCAAGCAATTGGTTGCGCGGTTTCCGATACGGTGATGCAGAAAAATGCGGCCCGTCTGGGAGAACGCATCCGCGCCGAGAATGGGATTGCGCGAGCTGTGGAAGTCATAGAGCAACATAGATGACCCAACAATAATCCACCCAATAATTGCTTGCACACCGACACGGCGCTTTGCGCCTTTGCGACCGGGCGGCTCCTTGCCAGGCCGTTGTGCGACGAATGGGATGAGGCAGGCGTTTATGGCGTCAGGTCGGCTGCCCACATGTCAATAACAAACGATATGGTCACCCGCGCGAGTTGCCAATCAGGCCGCGCCTAAGCCATCAGCTTGTCCAGGCTATGCAGCAGTTCTTGAAGCGCGACAGCCACCTCGACCAGTTTGGTGGGATCAACAATCTCCGGGATATCTTTAGGCGTATGCGCTATTTCAGTCCAAAGTTCAGTGAAGCGTTCTGAGGTAAAGGCCAGAGCTGGCCGTTGATTTATTACGAAGAGGCTGTGATCCGACTGATACCAGGGTTCGCCTTCAAGCAAGCCTGGGTTTCGGATAAACAGGGCGCGTATCAGGTTTTCCAGATCGGCCGGGCAATCGTACAAAGAGTAAGCGGTATGCCCCTCACAATAGCCTACTCCATCCAGGTTGATGCCGAGCACAATCTCGCCGAATTTGCCGGCGTTGCGGCTCAGATATAGTTTCTCGCCTGAAGCTGCGTAGTAGTCTTCTCCGTTAAGAGCCACAATTTCTATGCCTAACTGACCGGAATAGTCGGCTAGCAATTCGGCCAGCAGGAGCAGAATCACCACGCCGGTGGCATTGTCAATGGCGCCGGGTGTCCCGTCTTTGGCATCAATATGGGCAAATAGAACCACCCGCCGGCTATGATCACCTCCTTTACGGGCAATGACATTGCAGCCTTTGGCGGGTGTCCGGTGTGCGTGGATTTCAAGCGACGCCTCCTTCCCGACATACTCGGACAATCTTTTCCCTTCCTTCTCCGTCATATAAACGGAGGGGATGTCGAAATCGCCGTCTTCAATCAGGGGGAACGGATATACCGCACCCGCCAGACCCACATCCTGGGTTGTGGCGGCAATGATGGCGTAAGGTTGCCGGGTTTCCAACAACTGAATGATCCGCCTGTGATGATCAGGGTTGTAGAATGGAAAGTTCTTCGGCATTAGCTGCTCTTTGGCAATGTCACCGTGAAGCAGGAGGATTTTACCGGTCACATCCGCCACTTCCAGTTCCGCGACGGTGGTAACTGCCGCCAGCAGCCCACGAACATGGCAGCCTAATGTGTATGGGCTGACCAAAGTCTTAAAGGTAATGCCATCTAGGGTGAGAAGCGCGCCGTCCTGGCTCCAGTCAATACAGTCAAACGCCGGACATTCTATTTGAAAGCCGAAAGCTCCCAAGCTCTCAACCAGGAAGGCTGTTGACGCTTGATTGCCTTTGCTTCCAACCCGTCTGTTGGGAATTTCCACACATAGGTGTTGCAGATATTGTCTCGCCTTTTCTGATAGTCTGATCGCTGTCACAATGTCAGTCCATTAATTAAAAGTGCACTTTAGCGCCCAATGGTTGCGATTGGGTCCGGCCAGTCTAAGGCAAATATCGCGCAAACGCAAATCGGCGTGTAGGCTATAGTTTTACATAGGGGGGGAGGGCCGTCGGATCGGTTATGGGGATGGAGCGAGTTTATGTGGCGCGAGGGCGTCAGTCTCACCAGGGGAGGAAAATTCGGCCGATTCCTCTAGAACGCCGGCAACCGCCAGTTTCGTTGGCGCAATAGGCCGGCCAATGGTAAGATGCACATACTAAGTCGGTCTTGAAGAGAGGTGCGCGATGACTGTTACCCATACCGCTGAACGATACCACCTGCGTGATTTTGACAGCCGGGATATTGCTCCGCTCACGACTCTCTTGAACAATATCTATCCCGATGAGCCGTCCACCCTGGAGCAGAGCGAGCATTGGGAAAAGTCCTACCCAGCCGACAACCCACGGGTCCGGCGCGTGGCTGAAACGAACGGGGGACAAGTCGTGGGTTATGGCGAGTGCCAACGACCCTTCTGGTCGAACCAGATAGATGCCTATGCGGTTTTTGTCGCCGTCGCTCCGGATTGGCAACACGGCGGCATCGGCCAGGCTTTGTTGGCGGCTGTGTGGCCTTTTGCCCAGGCGCAGGGCATGACGCGATTGCGCACGAATTGTAAAGAGGATTCGGCCGATACCATTCGTTTCCTGGAAAAGGCCGGCTTCAGGCAGATTGGCAGCCGCTTTGAATCGGCGCTGGACATGCAGACTTTCGATGAGACGCCCTTCCTGGCTGCATCGGACCAGGCGATGGCGGCCGGCTATGTGATAACTACCCTGACCGAGGCGCGCCAGATGGACGCCGCTGCGGATAGGCGCCTATACGAGGTGTTCGCGGCCACGGTCGTTGACGTGCCTTTCCCCGGCGAGGAGCGGATGGAGCCAAAGTACGAGAACTTCCGAGCGAACACATTGGACGCTCCCAATAGTGACCCCGACGCTATCTTTATCGCCTGGCGGGATAGGCAAATAGTAGGCATGACTGCGTTGGACCTGCTGCCTAATGCCGTCGCCATTACCAGTATGACCGGTGTGCTGCGCGAGCATCGCGGCCAGGGTGTGGCCATGGCGTTGAAACTGGCCTCTTTCCGCTATCTCAGGGCGCGCGGCTACACCGAGGCGCG
>JAYRVN010000354.1:0-14166 GCA_041918535.1 Chloroflexota bacterium | reverse complement strand
TTAGCCCTACGCCGGGCGCGCAGCCAATTCGACGAGCGTTTGGTGCCACTGGCTGGCATCATGGCTGCCTTTATCTTCGCCGGGCAGATGATCAATTTCCCCGTCACCGGCGGCACATCCGGTCATTTCATCGGGGCGACCCTGGCCTTCATTGTCTTGGGGCCATGGTTGGGCATGGTGGCTATGTCCTCCGTCATTATCCTGCAAGCGCTATTATTTCAGGATGGCGGCCTGGTGGTTATGGGGGCCAATTTGCTGGTGATGGCGATTGTGCCCGGTTTCGTGGGCCTTTCTCTCTATCGCCTGGTCTGGCAGCGCGCCCGCCGCACGCGATTGATCGCCGCCGCCGGGGCCGCCTGGCTTTCGATCATGGCCGCCGCTTTTGTTGTGGCCTTGCTGCTGGCTTTTAGCGGCACGTCCAGCTTCAATGTGGCCGTGCCGGCGATGCTCGGCGTTCATGCCCTGATCGGTCTGGGCGAAGCCTTGATTACCGCCAGCGCGCTCGGCTTTATCTTGCAGACGCGCCCGGAATTGCTGGAAATGGGGCGCGATACAGGCCGCAGCCAATGGCTGGTGGTGGGTGGTGTGGTGGTCCTGATGGTGGTTCTGCTGACGCCCTTCGCCTCCGGTCACCCAGACGGACTGGTATGGGTGGCCGGCGAAAAAGGTTTTTTGAGTTCCGCCCAAAACGCCCCCTTCAGCTTGTTGTCCAATTACACCATTCCCGGCCTGGGGAGCACGTCCCTCGCCCGCATCTTAGCCGGCTTGCTAGGCGCGGTCGTAGTGGGCGTTGCCAGTTTTCTCATCAGCCGCGCCGTAACGCGCCGTCGCGCCGCGATGAAGCAAGCGGAGCATTAGGCCGCCGTTATGCACGTCAATACCTTCGACCGCTTTATCGCCGGGGAAAGCCCGGCGCATCGCCTGGATGCTCGCGTCAAGGTTCTTATCACCCTTCTCTTCATCCTTTCCAATTCGCTGTTGCCTGACGGCGCCTGGTGGGGCTTTGTGGCTGCCTGGGGTGTTTTGTTTCTGGCGGCCCGGCTGGCGCACATCTCGCCCTGGACCTTGACGAAACGCGGCTTCATTGTCTTGCCGTTCACACTGGCGGCTGTGACGATTATTTTCACCGCGCCGGGGGCGACCCTGGCGCACTGGCAGGTGGGTGGCTGGGAATTGCGTCTGAGCGCCCCCGGCTTGCTGCGCTTTGTCGGCATCGTCGTGCGTAGCTGGTTGTCTGTGCAAATGGCTATCTGGCTGACGATGACGACGCAAATCCCGGACATTTTGCACGCCCTGCGCCATTTGAAAACGCCGGCGTTACTCGTGTCGGTGATCGCCTTCATGTACCGGTATCTTTTTGTCCTGGCGGATGAGGCGCAGCGCTTGTTGCGGGCGCGGGCTTCGCGGAGCGCGACGCTGCCGGGCTTCAAAGCCGGGCGTTCGGTGTGGTGGCGGGCGCGAGTGGCCGGCAATATGGTGGGCCAGCTTTTTATTCGTAGCCTTGAGCGTAGTGAACGGGTGTATCAGGCGATGGTGGCGCGCGGGTATCAGGGAGAGCTGATGACGATGAACCCGCATACGATGCGCCGCCCGGATTGGTTAACCTTATTGGCGTTGTTTATTTTGCTGGCGCTGGTGCAAGGAATCGGCCGAATCCTCTAATCCGCTCCCCAACCCACTATCATATCACGCGAGACAAATATGCCCGTTGCCCATCGCCCTCCCGCTCCCCTGCCCATCATCCCCGTGCTCGACGCCGAGACCCCTGTGGTCAAAGTGACCGATCTCCAGTTTGCCTATCCCGACGGGCATCAAGCCCTGCGCTCGATTAGCTTCAGCATCCAGCGCGGCGAAAAAGTGGCCCTGGTCGGCTCTAACGGCGCAGGCAAAAGCACCCTGATGCTCCACCTCAACGGCATCCTCGGCAACGAACGCAGCCCCGTGCAAATAGCCGGCCTGGGTTTGTTGCGGGCTAACCTGCCGGTCATTCGCGCCAAAGTGGGGCTGGTCTTTCAAAACCCGGACGACCAACTCTTCTCGCCGACAGTCTTTGACGACGTGGCTTTTGGGCCGTTGCATATGGGGCTGCCGGAAACGGAGGTGCGCGCGCGCGTCCAGACGGCCCTGGCCCAGGTGGGCATGGCCGAATTCTCCGAGCGCTTGTCCCATCATTTGAGTGTGGGGCAAAAAAAGAAAGTGGCGGTGGCGACCGTACTCTCGATGTCGCCGGAGATTCTGGTCCTGGATGAACCATCGGCCGGTCTGGACCCACGCGGCCGACGGGGACTGATTGATCTCTTGCACGCCTTGCCGTTGACCATGCTGGTCTCGTCGCACGACTTATGGCTGGTGCGCGAGTTGTTTCCACGCACCATCATGCTGGATGCGGGGCAGGTGGTGGCGGATGGGCCGACGGAAGCGATCTTGACGGATTCAGGGTTGTTGGCGCGGCATGGCCTGGAGGCTATGTAGCCCCATGTCGGATGATTCCCAGGGGCTTGTCTGGCACGTCAACCGTGTAGTCCCGCCTGGCGACGACCCGGCCTTTAGGCTTGTTTTGCCGGATGGGAGGCAACGCGTCTGGAATGTGGCTGATTTGTTGGCGCTGCCCCCGACAATGCTGCCGGCCTACACGTTTGTAACCGATCATGGCGCGCACGGCCCATATCGGCTACAGGGCGCGGCGTTGCGGGATGTCGTCGCGGCGGTGTGGGACGGCGTTTGGCAAGAGGCGGAGGTGGTGAGCGCGGATGGGTATAGCAATCGGGTGCAGCGGGAGGAGGTGGAAGGAGGAAATTCGGCCGAAATCGCCCCCATTCTCCTCTGCTATGCCGCCAACGACCAACCCCTCACCCGTCGCCACGGCCTGATCCGCCTGGTTGTCCCCAGCGAAACAGACAACGCGCTGCGCCAGATCAAATGGGTTCACGCCATTCGGCTGCGCTAAACTCCCAATTCGGCCCGGCGCCGAATGAAAACCAGAATACTCTCGCGCGTTAGGACCCCGACCATCTTATCGTTTTGCACCACCGGCAACTGATTGATATGGGCTGTCTCCATCCGCCCCATCGCTTCCTTTAGCGGCGTTTGTGGCTGCGTAACAATCAACTGCTCCCACGGAACCATGATCCGTTCCACCGGCGTAATGCCCCATTGTGTGCGCGGCAAATGGGTGATGTCATGCGTTGTGACGATCCCGTAAATCTTGTCGGGCGTGTCCTCGTAGCTGTAACCGGAACGCGTGATGAAGTAATGGCGCGGCCCGTTGCGCAAGACATGTTCTTCAACTACCCGGCTGACTGGCGTATTGGCCTCGATCGTCTCCCAGTTACGCGTCATCACCTCGCCGACTGGCACGCCTTGCAGGATATGTTGCACGGAGGATTGGGCAAAGCTGGCTGTCGCCGCATTGTTGAGAAACCAACCGAGGAAGACCAGCCACAGGCCGTTGAAGAAGTCGCCGGTGAACATGGTGAAGACGCCGGCGCTGATAAATAACACCGCCACAACCTGGCCCACGCGGGTGGCGATACGATTTGCCCGCGAGTAATCGGTGAAATGCCACACGATAGCACGAAACACCCGCCCGCCGTCCAACGGAAAGCCGGGGATCATATTGAAAAGCGCCAGCATCAAATTAATGCGCGCCAGCCATTCGCTCGGAGCCGCCAAAAAAGGAATCGCCTTATCAGTTAGCCAAAGTAGGCCAAACAGCCCCGCCAGCCCCAGGCTGACGATCGGCCCGGCAATAGCAATCCAGAACTCCTGGGCGGGTGTTTTGGGCTCGCCCTCAATTTGGGCAATGCCGCCAAAGATGAAAAGGGTGATAGAATGCACCGGGATTTGATAGCGTTGCGCTAAATAGGCGTGCCCAAGTTCGTGTAGCAAGACTGAGCCAAAGAAGAGCAGGCTGGTAATGGCGCTGATCGCCCAATGGCTCGCACTGGACAACATAGGATAAGCCTCCGGCAAATAGCCTACGGCTAACGACCAGGTGACCAAGGCGAAAATGAGGAACCAGCTTGTGCTGAGTCCGATGGGTATGCCCCAAATACGACCTATTCTAAGGTTGGTTTCCATGAAAACGTCTCCGTTTCGCCAGGCATGACCGGCTGAATGAACTTGACATAGACCAGTTCCGGGTCATTTTCATCCAGGTTATGGATGACGCCGCTCAACTGAAAGCCTTGTGCGGCCAGCAGGGCCTGCATGGCGAGGTTGGATAGATTGGTTGAGGTGAAGAGTTTAGGTGTCCGGCAGACCGTCGTCAGATAGTGCATGAGCTGGCTGCCGGCGCCGTGTCGTCGGTAGGCCGGATGCACATACAACAAGGCGACGAAGCCCTGACCAAAAAAAGAGTAGTCCAGAATGGCATAGCCGACCGGCGCCGTCGCCAGCATGAGATGACACTGGCCGGCCTCCACCGATCGAGCGATGAAGGCGGCGCGCTCGGGGTCATGTTGCGCCAGCGGATCAACCGCGCAAATCGTGGCGATGTCTTCTGGAGTGGCTGGTCGGACGGTTAGCATCGGGCTGCCTACGCACAGGATTAATAGTTGCCTTTATTGTACAGCATAAAAGCGCGGCGTGTATGAGTTGTAGGCGCATCTAAGCGATCGTTTTTGCGCCTGGTAACGCCGGACGGTTTGGAAACCGGCCGGGTCGAGGCAATCGGCAGTATAATAAAAGCAGATAGCAACGAACCGGATACCCTGCCGGAGACAAAAGGAACCATTGGGCTAAGGAGACAGCATATGTTTGGTAAGAAGTGGCGGCGAGAGCTTTGGCTGGTGTTGGCTTTTATATTAGTGGTCATCATAGTGGCGCTGAATCCATTGGCGACACGGCAAGTGCGCGGCAAATCATCGGCGTTGCCATTATCGGCCGAAATGAGTCCCGCGCAACGCCTGGCGCAATCCCTGGCCCTGGCCGATAGTCGCGTGCAAGCCGCCACTGCCGGTCGCCGCGCCGAAGTGTTCGGTGTCCGCGCCGTCGGCCAACACGCGCCGGCTGACGCCGCCCGTTGCGCCACGGCCGCTTGCTGGCAGGTAGAAATCTACAACTTCACCGATAACGCGGCCGTGACGGCGATTGTGGATGTGGATAGCCAAACTGTGCTAGATGTCTTGACCTTGCCCGGTATGCACCCCGGCCTCAACCGACGCCTATCCGACCGGGCTTTGGAAATTGCTCTGAACGCGCCCCAAGTGATTGACCAATTGGGCTTCCGCCCGGCGCGGGCTGACATGGCCCCCGTAGATGCCGGCCTGGCCGGTTCCCTATGTGACCAAGGGCATCTGTGCGTTGCTCCCACGTTTGAATTGGGCGATCGCGTGTTGTGGGCGGTGGTGGATTTATCGGCCGATACGCTGGCCGGCATCGCCTGGACGGAGATGCAACCCAATCCACCGGGCGTGTCCACGCCGTTTGTCCCGGAAGGGGACTGCCCTTCGCCGGGCGGCGTCGGGCGGGGCGGTTGGGTCGTGCCCTTTCAGGTCACCGGCACGGATGGGTTGCGCGTACATAGTGTGACGTATAACGGCGTCCCGGTTTTGACCAGCGTCAAGCTGGTGGAGTGGCACGCCGACTATGGCACATCGGGCTATGAAGATTCAACCGGTTGCGGCGGCGGGGGCGGCGGGTTCCCGATTTACCCCTATGGCCTCACACGGGTGAGCAACCTGACGGATGAAGGCGGCAATGTCGTCGGTTTTGAGCTGGTGCAAGACTTCCGCATGGGCAATTGGGGCGCTTATTGCAATTATCGCTATGAACAGCATATGCAGTTTTTCCTAGACGGGCGCTTTCGGGTGGTGAGTGGTGCGTATGGCAAAGGGTGTGGGACGAATGCGATTTATCGGCCGATTGTTCGCCTGGATATCGCCGTCGCCGGCGATGACAACGACAGTTTTGCCTATTGGGATGGCAGCCAATGGGTCATGGCCCCCACAGAAACCTGGTGGTTGCAGAGTCCGCCCTACACCCCGGAAAATTACAAATGGCGCGTCACCGATCAATCCGGCGCCGGGTTCTATCTGGAACCGGGCGTTGGCCTATTCGACCCGGCCTGCGATCCGGATAAAGCCTACATGTATATCACCCAGAACCAACCCAATGAAGGCGACACCGAACTGTGCATCATCGGCGATTGTTGCGGTGACAACGAACAACAAGGCCCCCATCTATTCCTGAATGGTGAATCGGTGGTGAATCAAAATCTGGTGATCTGGTACGTGGCGCAGATGGTCACCCGCGCCACGCCGGGCGACTACTACTGCTGGACTGTAGCGGGCGAACCCAATCCCGAAACCTATCCTTGTTTTAGCGGTCCGCTGCTTCATCCCACTCAGTTGGCGGCGGCGGCCGACTTTGACGACAATGGGCCGATTGAATTGGGCGAGACGGCCGTATTCACCAACACCTCTTCCGGCGCGCCGCCGCTGACCTACGTCTGGGATTTCGGCGACGGCGTCGGCAGTTCCAGCGCTACCCACCCGACTTACATCTATGCCTCCGATGGCGATTATACGGTGACGTTGACAACGACCAATGCGTTCGGCTCGGCGGCTCATGCGGCTGTCTTCAGCGTGCAAAGCTCGCCGCAAGCCGGCTTCACCCATAACAGCCCGGTTGACTTGGGTCAGCCGATGGTTTTCACCAATACCTCCAGCGGCGGCGAACCGCTGACCTATGCCTGGGATTTCGGCGATGGGGTGGGAATTTCGGCCGAAACCAATCCCACTTACACCTATTCCATCGAAGGCATCTATTCGGTCACCCTGAGCGCCGCCAATCGCTATGGCACATCCACTGTCAGCGCCAATGTGGAGGTGCGCTATCCGCCGCAAGCCGCCTTCACGCATAACGGGCCGATCCGCCTGGGCGACATGGCGCAATTCACCAATCAATCGGTCGGCGGCCAACCCCTCAGCTTTGTCTGGGATTTCGGCGATGGTCAAACCTCGTCCGAGGCCAGCCCGGCCCACGCCTATGCGCAGCACGGCCGGTATCAAGTGACTCTGACCGCCTCGAACCCCTATGGCGCGGCAACCGCCACGGATTGGCTCGAAGTCCGTTATCCGCCAACTGCCGATTTCAATGTTGTCACGGAGGCGCTGGTGGGTCAGGCCGTGGTGTTCACCAATGCGACGGTGGGGGCGGAGCCGCTGACTTATGCCTGGGATTTCGGCGATGGGACGACCTCGGCGGAGGCCAATCCCGCGCATGTATATGCGGCCGCCGACAACTACCGGGTGCGGTTGACAGCTACTAATGAATATGACAGTTCTAGCCTGGAAAAAACGATCACGGTCAGGCCGTATTATCGGTTCTTGCCGCTGTTGCTGAGACCCTAGGCGCGGGCTGACAGGCCTGTCCAGGCGGGTCGGCCCTGACCGTGACCAACGTGTTGGATAGGAGATAACGGGATGTATCAGCGCAGCAGTTGGTTACGTTTTGGACTGTTTTTTGGTCTGGTTTTGCTTGGAATGCCGGCGCAGGCGGGAGCGCGTGGGGCGGATTCGGCCGAATCCCCCACGCGCGCGCTGGTTATCTTTCATGAGCCGCCTGATCCGGCCACTCTCACCCACCTGACCGCGCTCGGCGGGCAACTGGATCACATCTATTCCGCCGTGTTTCCTGGCCTGGCCGGCGTTCTACCCCCGGCGGCTTTGAATTGGCTGCGAGCCGATGCCAATGTAGTCGCCATCGAGCCGGATGCTCCGGCCTATGCCTTGTCTATCCAGCGCAATCCGCCCTCCTGGGGATTAGATCGCCTGGATCAACCGGTGTTGCCTTTGAACGCAACCTATGGTTACCTCTCAGACGGCAACGGTGTGGCTGCCTATGTCTTTGATACCGGCATTCGCACCACGCATGTTGACTTTGGCGGGCGGGTGGTGGGCGGCTTTTCGGCCATCGGCGGCAGCTACGAAGATTGCAACGGCCACGGCACGCATGTCGCCGGAACTCTAGGCGGCAGCAGCTATGGCGTGGCAAAAGGCGTCTCGCTCTATGCCTTGCGCGTGCTGGGTTGCAACGGCGCCGGAACCTATGCCGACATCATCGCCGGCATTGACTGGGTTATTAGCCAGCATACCGGCGGCGTCCCGGCGGTTGCCGTCTTCGGCCTGGGCGGCAGCGCTTCCGACATCCTGGATTTGGCCGTCAAGAACTTGATTGCCGATGGGGTGTTGACCACCACCTCAGCCGGCGCGTCCAATTCGGACGCCTGCAACTTTTCGCCGGGACGAGTTCCCGAAGCCCTGACCGTTGGCGCAACAGACAGCCTCGACATGCGCGCGTCCTTTTCCAACATTGGGCCGTGTTTGGATATGTTTGCGCCGGGCGTGAACATTACCTCGGCCTGGCATACCAGCGATACCGCCAGCGCCACCCTGAGCGGAACCTCTATGGCGGCGCCGCATGTGGCGGGCGCGGCGGCGGTCTATTGGGCGACTCACCCCACGGCCTCTATGCACGCGGTCATGGAGTACCTTTTGCAGGCGGCGACGCCCGGACTGATTCCCAATCCGGGGACGGGTTCGCCTAATCTGCTGCTGGCTACATTGTTTAATACGCCGGCCTGTCTGACCGGCGCGCTGACCAGCGGCCAACTATCCGGAACGGGCGATTACGACCGCGGCCCGGCGACGGACTTGCCGGCGGGTGTGCAGGCGCTGTGTCTGGAAGGCCCGGCCGGGGCGAACTTCAATCTCTATCTGGACATGCGCAACGCGCAAGGGCGGTGGGTGAAGGTGGCGCAGTCTAAAGGCCCGACATCCAGTGAGATGATCACCTACACCGGCGCAGCGGGTCGATATCGTTGGCGGGTCGTGTCGGCCGGCGGGTTTGGGGCGTATGATTTGTGGGGATTGACTCCGTGAGGCGGCTAAATGGGGGAGGGGATTCGGCCGAATTCCCTCCCCGCCCTGTTAGCCTATCTCGCCGTCAACGCCCCCTCTTGCTTTGCCAGTAAAGCGCCACCCAGGCGCCCACCAGACACCACAGCAAGAACAGCGCCAGCGCCGACGCCTGAATCGCCGTTGAGGACGAAGCGCGAATGGCGTTCGGCGGATGCAGGAAAAGAGGAGTCGCCAGAGAGGTCCAGGCCAGGAAACCCACCAGCCCAAAGCGGAGGCTGCCGACCAGGCGCGGCCATACTTCCCAACTGCCGATCACTTGCACGATCAAGCCCAGGGTGATCACTTGCAAGGCTGTGCGGGTGCGCGGCTCTTGCCAAAACATGCCGCCCCAGTTAGCCTCCGCCGCCAACCGGCTCATCAGCAGCCCGGCCGTATACAACCCCAGCCCGACCCAGGCGATAGTCTGAATCCAATCCGGCCACCGCTTTAACCAACCGATGGCGACCATCGCTCCTAGGCCGCCGGCAATCAGTAACCCCGCCATGCCCGCCCAGATCAGGCCGACATGGACGTAGACGTATTTCACGCCTTCGCCCAATCGGGCTTCGGCCGGCGACAACCACAACACAAGCGCCCCCAGCAAGAGCAGGCTGAGAGGGATAAGCGGCGAATTGACCTTGGACACAGACATGGTTTTCCTGCGAGTAAGATTCAATATCGTCTTAACAGGGTAGACGTGTCACCATTGTACCTAAAGAGGCTACAATTAGACAGTCGGCGCTCGTCAGTCGGGCGGCTGACCGGAGTGACTTATGGATGTGATCTCGTTGGTTCTCATCTTCACGCTTTTGCTGTTTATTGTTGTGGCAGCCAACCTGGCTGAACGCGAACGCCGGCGCGGCGTCACCTCGCTGCCGCTGATGGCGCTGGCTTATGGTTCGACGGCGCTGCTGTTTTTGCTCCTCTTCTTTATTGGCATCGGCGTGCAAGGGCTGGGCGTGCTGGTGTCTG
Organism: Chloroflexota bacterium; assembly: GCA_041918535.1. GTDB lineage: Bacteria > Chloroflexota > Anaerolineae > Promineifilales > Promineifilaceae > DAOTXO01. The sequence goes on along the minus strand of JAYRVN010000354.1, from coordinate 4,291 downwards.
AGCCCGGCGCTATTTCCGGCGCAACCCTCCCGTTTGAGCAACTCGGTGTGGACCCGGCGCAAGGGCAAGCGTTCCTGACCCGCTTGCCGATCATCGGTTTCGGACTGTGGATGCCGGCGTTGATCGCCTTGGTCTTGTTGCTGCCGCCGGCGCGACGGCTGAGTATGCGCTTCACCCGTCTGGACCCGGCCAATCACGTCCATGCGATAGCGCTGGCTCTGACGATGTTGACGCTGATCAACTTGTTGGTGACGTTGGGAGTGGGGTTGGATACGCTGGCGGCCGGGCTGGCCGATAGCGCTCAGGCGGGACAGACGGTTAACTTGCTCCCATCCTTATGGGCGCAACAATTGCTGACGGCGCTACTGGCATTCGTCGGGGTGGGGTGGCTGACGCGCCGGTCGTGGTCAGAGACCCTGGATCGGCTGAAGTTGTTGCGCCCGACCAGACGACAGGTAGCGTTGGGCCTGGCTGTGGCGTTGATCCTGGTGCCGGCGGTGGCCGGGCTGGAGTGGCTTGGTGGCCGGTTGGGCTGGATGAATAGCGATGTGGAGAATTTGACGGAGCAGTTGATCGGACCTCTCTTAACGTCGGCGTCAGGAATTCTGACGGTCGGGCTGGCTGCGGCGCTGGGAGAAGAGACGTTGTTTCGTGGAGCGCTGCAACCCCGTTTCGGCCGAATCCCGACTTCCCTGCTTTTCGCGCTTTTGCACAGCACCTACGGCCTCTCTCTCGCTACCGTAGCTGTCTTTATCCTGGGATATATCTTGGGTTGGGTGCGCGATCGCTATGGCACGGGCACTTCCATGGTTGTCCATGCCGCCTACAACTTGACGCTCGGCGTTATCAGCCTTGTGGCCGGCGGCGCTTCAGTCTGAAAGCGCGTTAGGTTGCCCGCGATTAATCCGGGAAGATGCGCGGCAAGATGATGGCAGCTACCAGCAAGATCACAAAAAGCACAATAAAGAACCAGATCATACTTATCTCCAAAGACCAATCCATTCTTCGGCCGGGTGTTTGTCTCGCGCCCGGCCGCGCTTTCTTCGCCGAGTTGGCTGAAGATAGTGGGAATTTACCATAAAACGTGACAAACATCACCCTGCAAGCGTGCTGATCGCAACTAACAGCGCGCCCTGTTCTCGGTTATAGTGAGAGAAGATCGGGATCGCCGGATGCCGGTGTTTGACGCGTGGTCGGATCGCCGGCGACCCGTGGGGTTGTTGGCATTCAGCCTGGGTTTGATTTTCCGCTGCGCCGCGAGCAGCCTTGAACGGTCGGCCGCCATCGGCTGGGGAGAGAAAGATGACAAAGTATCGCGAGAACATGGCTTTTGTGGATACAGCCTGGCTGCGCATGGAGCGGCCTACCAACTTGATGATGATCACGGGCGTGATGATCTTGGAGGAGCCGCTATCCATGTCGGCGCTAACCCGTCTCATTGAGCAGCGGTTGGGACACTTTGACCGCTTCCGGCAGCGCGTGGTCATGCCTAGCACGCCGCTCGGCACACCGCACTGGGAGTTCGATCCCCATTTTGACATTCGCTCCCATATTCACCACATCGCCTTGCCGGCTCCCGGCGACCAGGCGGCGTTGGAGGCAGTGGTGAGCGACATCGCCAGCACGCCCCTCGATTTCTCTAAACCCTTGTGGTCTTATCATCTGGTGGATGGCGTGGGCAGCGGCTGCGCTTTGGTGGGGCGTTTGCATCATTGTATTGCTGATGGCATTGCTTTGATGGCTGTCTTATTGTCCCTGACGGATGATAGCCCAACGGCTTATCTGGAGGAAGCGGAGGAACCGGATTCGGCCGAATCGCCCCACAAACCCGGCCTCCTGGAGATCGCCGCCGATCAAGCTCGCTCGGCCCTCTATTCCTCGCGCCGACTCGGCCAGCTCATCCGCCATGAAAGCGCCGAGACGGTGGCGCATCCTTATCACGCCCTGGCGCTGGCCAAGGCCGGGGCGAATAGCGCCGCTCGCCTGGCGAAGATAACACTCTACCCGGCTGACCCGGACACCATTTTTCGGGGTGAACTAAGCGCCTTGAAACGCGCTGCCTGGTCGCAACCGATTCTCCTCAATGATGTCAAAACTATCGGCCGACAAATCAACGGCACCGTCAACGATGTCATCCTGGCGGCTGTCTCGGGGGCGCTGCGCCACTATCTCGAAGGACGCGGTCAACCTTTGGACGGTATCTCCATTCGCGCCTTTGTGCCCGTCAACATTCGGCCGCTCGACCAAGCCTTGGAACTCGGCAACAAATTTGGACTGGTCATGCTCTCGCTGCCCCTAGGCGTCGCCGACCGCTATGACCGGTTGCTGGCGGTCAAAGCGGGTATGGACGAGATCAAGTCGTCACCGGAGGCAGTGGTTTCTTGGGCCGTGCTGACGGCAATGGGCGTGGCGCCGGCCCCGGTTGAAGAGCTGGGGCTACAATTCTTCCAGGCCAAGACAACAGCGGTGATGAGCAACGTACCCGGCCCGCGCCATCCCGTCTATCTGGCGGGCAAGCGACTCAAAACTGTGCTGGGTTGGGCGCCGGCGTCAGGCGACATGGGCCTGAGCGTCACCATTATCAGCTATGACGGTCAAATCTGGGTGGGTATGATGACCAACGCCCAACGTGTGCCGGACCCGGGCACCATCATCGCCAATTTCCAGGCCGAATTTGCCGAATTGCGCGACCTGGCGGCTGGTTTAAGCGGTGAGCCGGAGACACCGGTGAGCGTTGCCTGAAGCCGGGCAGCGCCAATGGAGAGAGAAGCGTATGCTGAATTCTCACTTTCAGACAGAGATGGTGGTTGATCAACCCCGCGAGGTGGTGTTTGCCTATGTCACTGCGGCCGAATACTTGCCGCAATGGACCCCCGGCATCCTGGAATACGCAGTGGTGGGCGAGGGGCCGTTACGTATCGGCGCAGAAGTACAGACATTGCAACAGTTCATGGGGCGGCGCGTGGAAGTGCGCGAGCGCGTGGTGGATTATGCGCCGCCCTGGCGCTATGCCGTACAAGGCGAAGCCGGTCGTTTGACCTATGAGGCTGTCTACTTGTTTGACCCGGCGCCATCAGGGACGCGGGTATCTTTGACTATTGCGGGACTTTCACAGGGGTGGTTCCGGTTGGCGGAACCGTTCCTGTTTGTGGCGGCGCAACGTTGGTATCAAGCGCGTCTGGAACGCTTGAAGGCTGTTTTGGAAACGGCCACGGTGGCGGTATAGGCTGGGATGGGGATTCGGCCGAATCTCTTCCCCGCGCCCTTCTCCACCGAGGAGGTCAATATGGACATGGTCGATCTGCTCCGTCCGCTGTTGACATATGACATCAACCGCCTGGACAATCGCGATCCCGTGTGGTTTGCCCGCTTCTTCACCGCTCTGGAACCGGTGTTGAAGCTCTATTTCAAGCCGGTCGTGCGCGGACTGGAGCGTATCCCCGGCGGCGGCGGTCTCTACGTAGGCAATCATAGCGGCGGCCTCATGACGGTGGACTCCTTTATCCTGGCGTCAGCCTTGTGGCGGCGGTATGGCGTGGAAGAACTTCCCCTGCCGCTGACCCATGAGATCATCATGCGTTTGCCCGGTTTCAACCAGTTGTTAGCGCCCCTGGGTTGTGTCAGCGCCAGCCACGACAATGCGCATCGGATTCTCGCCTCCGGGCATAAGGTGCTGGTTTATCCGGGCGGCGATCTCGATACCCACCGCCCTTATCGCGATCGGGATGAAATTCACTTTGGGCCGCGCCGGGGTTATCTGCGGTTGGTCTTGCGCGAAGATGTGCCGCTCATCCCGGTGGTGGCGACCGGTTCGCACGCCATGTTTCGCGTCCTGACGGATGGTCAATGGCTGGCGCATTGGCTGGCTCTGGACAAATTGTTGCGCCTCAAAGTGTTGCCGGTGGCCCTTTGCTTGCCTTATGGTGTGATGATTGGTACCTGGCCCTATATCCCGGCCCCAACCCGCATCTTCATCCAGGTGCTGGAGCCGATAGAGTTTTCGCGTTATGGGCCGGCCGCGGCGCAAGATGAGGCCTATGTGGAGGAGTGCCATATCCGGGTGCTGGCCGTGATGGAAGCGCAATTGAGACGGCTTTCGGCCGAACGCGAAGCGGCGGGCTGGCGGGATATTCCAGCCGAGCCGCGTCTGGAAACGCCCCCCATCCCCCACGACATGCCGCAACCGGAGTTGGAGGAATTGACCGCCGCAGCGGCGTAATCTTTTCCTACCTGTGAACAAGGAGGCCGTCATGGCCGGCTATCGCAAGATTCTACTCCCTCTGGACGGTTC
>JAYRVN010000353.1:0-6827 GCA_041918535.1 Chloroflexota bacterium | reverse complement strand
GCTTCGTAATCGGCGCTTCTGAATTTTCTGGTCATGGCCATAGTTTACATCAAGAGGGTCTCGGTTTGAAGACCCTGACTTCTCCGACAGGCTGCTAGAGAAACCGGGGGGGCCAAAGCTATATTACCCCATTTCATCCGAACATCTGGTATTATGGCCGAAGCACCTTCTCAAAGCACGACCCTAAGCTGCGCCCTGGCTTCTGTTCCCAAGCAAAAGATCGCTTACTTGATAAAGAAGGCCGCCAACCTGGGTTTTACCTTGATGCCACATGAACCTACCCCGGCCACATCGGTGGACATAGGGGCATCCCTGTAATAATCGGTGGGAGGTTTCTCAGGAACCGGTTGTTAGGCCCTGCCATAGTATCGCTTCGCTTGTTCGGTCACCTTGGCGATGAACTCCGTCTTGCCACGCGTGTACGCAACTCGGTCACGCGTAGTGCTGGAAGCCAACTGGCGCTTCAGTGCTTCGTAATCCCCAGCCACTTTCGGGTGTTCGATCAGATAGTCTCGAAAGAGCAACCGATCCCAATGGTCGGTGAAGTGGCGCTCCACCATGTGGATGTGATGTGTGCGGTCTCCCGTCCGTGGATCTCGTTTGATGAACCAGGCGTAGAATGGCGGGCCGTCGTCGCCGTGCGTCGGACGCCAGAAGTAGTCGTAGCCTTGCGACTCCAGCACCGGTGCAATCCGGACTCTGGCCTCGTGTAGGTCGGTCACCTCAACGAGCATGTCGACGATGGGCTTCGCCGCGAGTCCCGGCACCGCTGTGCTACCAAAGTGCTCGATTCGTCGGACGAGTTCTTTCGGCAAGCAGGACACCAGGTGTTCCGATTCCTGACGGAAGAGTTCCGGCCAGGAAGGATCGTACGGCGCGATCGCCACTTCCTCGCGCACAACTCGCTGAACCCGCTGCTCAGGTGTCTCCATGTCGTTCTTCATGGGCCTAACTATTAGTCGGCAGAATCAATTTGCCTATCTGCCCCATTTGAGACTTGATTGCGGAAATGTTTCCGTATGCGCTGCCATCAGATGGTGATAGACCGAGTATCGTCCGTATATCTGCCCACTACCAGCGATGCGGCGGGTCTAGAGGCGGGAAATTCAAATCCCTTCTGTCGGCTAACTGAACTCATCCATTCAGTATAAAGCGTGGTTTTCCTGGTGTCAAGGAGCATTTTGAGGAAAATCTTTTCCCCCCTCTTCTAATCTCGCCAAAAAGCATTACAATATAAGTAGGCCGAGAAACTGGGCTACGGCGCAGTTTTGATTCCCTGCGGCCTAGCATCGCTCAGACCAGTCTGGGGCGACTCCCCGGCAGATATCAGGGGCTGCCTACACCTGCCATCGGGCGCATGCGCGGCCTGACGACCCATACGCCTGGTGGGGAGGGATGCCAACATGCTACCTAACATCTCTTACTTGCGGCGCGCGCGAATCCCGGCCGTCTTCTTAGGTATGCTCGCGCTTTTTGCTGCCTTGTGCCTGACGCCGACACGCGGCCAGACGCAAGCCGACACCACTCTCGCCGGCGTCTTGCCGCAAACCCCTGCGGGATTGTCCGTGTATGCCCCGGAGTGGCTGCAACCCGTCAGTCGTTCTGTTCCCAGGCAAACGCCGCCCGACGGCGTAGACCTGGATGTCACCTTCATTCAGCGCACCCCCGCCTACCATCGTTACTGCCTAGAATACCCTGAAGGCAAGCCTGTCCTGTGCCCCGGCACGGAATACGAGCAACGTTGGCCCGCGCCGGGCGAGATAGTCACCTTCACGGCGCACATTGCCAACCACGGCACACAACCTAGCCCGACTTTCGACTATGCCTGGGAAGTAGATGGCACCATCGTAGCTACCGGCACATTGCCGGCGTTGGCGGCGCAGGCGGAGACTACGACATCCTATGCCTGGCCGTGGGGACACACGATGGACGGCGACCGCGTGCTGGACGACCACACCATCACATTCCGGGCCGACCCGAATGATGGAGTAGTTGAGACGTATGAGTGGAATAACTTTGTGGTTGATTACACCAACGCCATGTCGTTGAACCTCCGCATTCCGCCCGCCGTGCTGGCGGCGTATGCCACTCCGATAGACCCGGTCTTCCCGTTTTCAGGAGAAAACTGGTTCCAACGCCAAATCAACGCCATGAACTGGGCTCTGGATAACGCCGTCTACGCCGGCGCCCCGTTTGGGGCCGGCTTGCATGTGCGCATTGATACGTTCGTCATCGGCGAAATCCCCCCGATCCCCCCGGTGAGAGATCGCCACCAGGACGGCTACTGGGACGTTTCCGCTGACTATCGCCTCTACAGCGGCGGCTATGATCCCGTTACCGACATTGATTGGAATCTGGTGCATGAACTCAGCCACCAGATCGGCCTGATTGATCTGTACACCTTCAACGTCTTTGACAGCACTGACAAGGTCACCGATCAATATGGCTATCCGATTAACTTCAGCGATTTCTGGGCGCGGCCCGACCTCATGGGCGGCGGCGACATCGCCCCCTACACCGAATGGTACCGCTACTCCAGCCACTCGGCCAGGGGCGCTCTGAGCACCAGCGGTTACCGGCGCGGCTACTACGGGGAGTATCAGTTCGATATTCCTGCGCAGGTGATTGTGCAAGTGTTGAACAATGTTGGCCTGCCGGCCGCCGATGTGCAGGTGACGCTCTACCAACGCAACGGCCCGGTTGATTGGGTTGGCGACATTCGTGTGGATGATGTGCCGGAGATCAGCGGCGTGACTGACGCCGACGGACGGTTCGTTTTACCCAACCGCCCGGTGAACGGCTCGCTAACCACCGCCACCGGCCATACCTTGCAGGACAATCCGTTCGGCGTGGTGGATGTCGTCGGCTCACGCAATCGCTTTATGATTAGCTTGCAACGCGACGTCTACCAGGAGTTCCACTGGCTGGACGTGACCGAGCTCAATCTGGCCTATTGGGACGGCGCAACGGACAGCTATACCCTCACTTTCAAGATGCATTTGCCGGCAGTTGGAACGCCGGCCGCCCCGCATTTCACCAGCGCGCGCGTGCAAAACTTCAGTCAGACGCTATGCTGGGGCTATAGCGGGGAGATGCCGCTGAATGTGGTGGGTTATAACGTTTATCGCATCGGCCCGCCCGAATTTGCCGTCTATGAGCGCGTGGCGGCGAACACCCCCGATTCATGCTATACGCGCAGCACCGGCGATAGCGCCCTGGATTATGCCGTTTATGCCGTCACGGCGCTGGACGACGAGGGGCGAGAGAGCGGCTTCAGTCCATTGCGCTGGTTGCCGTCGCTGGTGTATGTGACAGATGTGCAACGACGGGCGGATGGCAACTTGCTGGTGCTGGATAGGCATTTCGGCCGAATCCTCCTCCAACAACCCGACGGCCGTTATGTCCAGCCCCTCAATAGCCCCCACTTCGACCTGGTCGGCGTGGATTACTTCGCCGTTAACCAGGAGAACCAATTCTACATCTCCAGCCCCAACGCTTATATCCAAACCGCCTCGCCGGACATGCAGCCGGGCATGGCCTTTGGCTTTAACGAATTCACCAACCCACGCGGCATCGCCTTGCCTGCGGCGCCGTCTTGTGAATTTGGCGGCCCCTATGCCGTCGACGCCCATACACTGTTGCTGCTGCACTTGAACGACAGCTTCACCGGCGCACAAGGCGAGCTGCCGCTTTTATCGCCGACCGCCACTTTTGCCGAGGGTCGCTTTGGCAGCGGCGTTCTGGTGGATGAAACAGATCAGCTCATGTATGCGGCGGCAGAGAATCTGAATCGGCAAGCGGGGGCAGTGGAGATGTGGTTTCGGCCGAATTGGGCCGGCAACGACGAGCAAAACTACGTCCTCTTCGAAGCTGGTAACAGTTGGTTCAACCGCCTCCGCATCGCCAAAGATGGGGCCAATTACCTGCGCTTCATGATATGGGACGATCACACCGAATATGGCGCCGGGTTCCACGTGGCGGATTGGCAGCCCGGCGAGTGGCACCATATCGCCGTCGCCTGGAGCGGGCATCTCTTTCAGCTATACGTGGATGGCATCATGCGCAGCCAGGACAACGACGCTAATCCACCCACGATGCTGCCCAGCCAGCTTGCCATAGGCTGGTCGTTGTATGATGGCTCCCGCGCCGATGGCGTCATTGACGAACTGCGCATCAGCGATATCGCGCGCCTTGGCAATAGTGATGTGTGTCAATCATCCATCTACGTCGCCGACGCCGCAGGCTGGGTGGCCGAGTACAACAGCTCCGGCTATGCGATGAACGTCAGCTATGTCCTGTTGCAACCGGAAGGGGTCACCATCAGACCGGATGGGCACATCCTGGTGGTTGATAGGGGTGACAATCTACTGAAGCTCTTCAGCCCACAGTTGGATTGGCTGGGCGACATTTCGGCCCATCTCAATGCCCCGACCCATCTAACCGCTTACAACAATGAATACCTGGTGGTAGCTGATACAGGCAATAACGCCGTCAAGGTGCTCTACAACAATATCCTGTTCGCCACCTTCACGGCCCCCAACGACGGTTCGGGCGGGGAGCTTAGCAGTCCTCTCGGTGTGGCTACGTTGCCTAGCGGGGCCATTGTTGTGGCCGATAGCGGCAATCAACGTGTGGTGCAATTGCGATATGTCTTGCCGCCGATGCCGCAACCAGTCCCCACCACTTTGTGGATACCTATCAGTTCCAACCCGTGAATTCAGGGACGGCGCTGCCGGCCGGCAGCGCCGTCCCTGGCTACCGCAGCGGTCGGCGCCGGGACCGCGCAATTCCTTGACAAGAGACGGGGGAAAGGCATAAAGTACATGCGCCCGCCTGCCGAGGCGCGGGCTGCGGCCAATGGATTCGGCCGCCTGAAGGAGACCGGCCCATGCTTAACCCGCGCTTGAAGGCCCTCATACGCAAAGAGTTTAAGCAAATTGTGCGCGACCCTCGCACCCTGGCATTGGTGCTGCTCATGCCCATCATGCAACTTCTCTTGTTGGGCTACGCCGCCACCAATGACGTGCGCAATGTGCCGCTGGCCGTCTTTGACCAGGATCGCGGCCCGGCCGCGCGCGCCCTACTTGACGCCTATCGCGCCGCCGACTACTTCCGCATCGCTTATGATGTGGACGCCGAACAAGAGTTGCGCGGACTAATCGATCGCGGCGACGCGCGCGTGGGGCTAATCATTCCACCCGACTACAGCGATCGGTTGCAGGCGGGCGGCTCGGCCACCGTCGTCTTTGTCCTAGACGGCAGCGATTCCACTGTGGCCGCTACGGCGCTATCTGCCGCGCAGCTCATTGCCCAGCGATTATCGGCCGATATTCAGATCGAGCGCCTGGCACAACGCAGCCAAACCCGCCCCGCGCCGCCGCCGGTAGACGTGCGCACCCAGGTCTGGTACAACCCCGATCTCGTCAGCGCCTACTTCATGGTTCCCGGCGTCATCGGTCAGATTCTGTATGCCCTGACCTCCATCCTCACCGCCACCGCCGTCGTGCGCGAGCGCGAGCGCGGCACCATTGAGCAACTCATCGTCACCCCCATTCGCCCCTGGGAATTGATCCTGGGCAAGATCCTGCCCTACGTCGCCCTGGCCTTCCTGAACATCTTGCAGGTCTTGATCCTGGGCACGCTGCTCTTTCACATACCCATTCGTGGCGAGTTGTGGTTAATCCTGGCGGTGTCGGGATTGTTCCTATTTTCGGGACTGGGCATCGGCCTTTTCGCTTCCACCATCGCTAAAACGCAACAGGAAGCCATGCTGGCCGTCTTCTTCACCCTCATGCCGGCCATTTTTCTGTCGGGTTTCTTCTTCCCGCTTGAAGCCATGCCGCCTATCTTGCGTTGGCTATCCTATGTTATCCCTCTGCGTTACTACCTGGTGATCATCCGCGCCTTGCTCATCAAAGGCGTGGATGCGGCGGCTCTGCGCGATCAGATCGTCGCTCTAGGTGTGTTCGGCGTAGCCATTATGACGCTGGCGGCGTTACGTTTTCGTAAACGGCTGGATTGAGCAGCGATACATCCCCTTTTCAAGGCAGGTTAAGTATGCACATTCGTCCTAATCGCAGCCTTCTGGCCGGTGCGCTCCTTATCGGGCTGGTGGCGGCGGCCATTCTTTATTTGAATAGCGTATCGCAACGCGATGCGGATCAAACGTTACGCGCTTCGGGCACGGTAGAAACCGTCATGGTCGTGGTGGCGCCGGAGTTGCCGGGGCGGGTGGTTGAGGTTTTGGTGAATGAAGGGGATCGCGTGACCGCCGGCCAACCCTTGCTGCTACTGGACGATACCGTATGGCAGGCGCAACGGCGTCAGGCGGAAGCGGGCGCAGCTTCGGCCGAAACCGCGCTCAGTCAGGCCCAGGCCGCTCTCCATAGCGCGAGGGCAGCTCAAGATTCGGCCGAATCCCGTCTCCCCGCCGCCGCCCTCCAGCTAGACATCGCCCGCACCGCAGCCCAAAGCCAGGATGCTGCCGCCCGACGCGCGGCCTGGACAACTCTCGCCCCGGACGCGCTCGTGCTACCCGTCTGGTATTTCCAAACAGCCGAGACCCTGGCGGCAACTGAGAGCGAACTCCACGCCGCTCAAACCGCCCTGGAAACCGAACAGGCCCAACTCAGCCAGGTGGTGAACGCGGACGGGCGCGCTGACTTTGTCGCAGCCGAGCAACGCCTGGCAACGGCGCAGACCGCCTATCTAATCGCCGCCGACATTCGCCAACGCGCCGGCCTAGATGCCACGCCCACTCCGCTCCAAGCGGCCGCCCAAACCCAATTAGACGCCGCCGACGCTGAATTGGCCGACGCTCAGGCGGC
>JAYRVN010000352.1:0-17440 GCA_041918535.1 Chloroflexota bacterium | reverse complement strand
TGAATGCGGACTTCGGTTATCAACCGACGGCGCAGAGCGGGGCCAACAACACGCTGGGCGACCGGGTGTGGTTCGATAACGACGCGGATGGCATTCAGGACGCGGCTGAGAAAGGCATTGCTGGGGTGACGCTAGCCTTGCTCAACAACGCAGGCGTCATTATAGCCACCGACACCACCGACGCTAACGGAGTCTATCTGTTCGGCGGCTTGCCCGACGGCACCTACACGGTCAAAGTGAACGACACGGATAACGTCCTGGCGAATCTGTCGCAATCAGGCGACCCGGACGCGGTGTTCGATGGCATGAGCACGGTGGTGAATCTGGGAGTGGGCGATCCTAACCCGGCGGCGAATCTCAATCAAGACTTTGGCTACACGCCGGTCGGCCAGCAAAACGGCGAAGGACTGATTGGCGACACAATCTTCCTGAATGTGGACGGCGACAACACGCAAGACGCGGGCGAGCCGGGGATTGAGGGCGTGAAGGTCAATTTGTTGAATAGCGCCGGGCAAATCGTGGCGACCACAACGACGAATGAGAACGGGAGCTACTATTTCGGCAACCTGAATCCGCTGGCGCAGTATAGCGTTGTCGTTGCGCCGGAAAACTTCGCGGCGGGCGGCGTGCTGCAAGGTTTGAACAATACAGCGGATCCCGATGGCGGCAATAACAGCCAAGCGGTGGTCAATCTGGGCGCGCCGGGCAGCGACGGCAATGCGGATGAAGACGGTCTGGACAACGGGATTAACCTGGGGCAGGATTTCGGTTACACACCGCCGGCGGGACAAATCGGCCGAATCGGTAACCTGATTTGGCGCGACACCAATGCCAACGGCGTGTATGAAGCCGGCCTGGGTGAAACCCCCATCGGCGGCGTCACGCTGAACCTCTACCGCGACCTCAACGGCAACGGCAAAGTGGACTCGGGCGACCCCCTTGTCAGTACCACCAGCAGCGCTGCCAGCATCCTCCCCGGCGCTTACGGCGCCAATGGCAACTACATCTTCGGCGGTCTCCCGGCCGGCAAGTACGTGGTGGATGTGACCGATGAAGCCGGCATCTTGCTGGGGCAATGGCACTCTGCTGGCGCCGCCGCCACGGATAACAGCAGCCAGCTTGACCCCTACGCCGTCAGCCTCGGCAACGGTAACCCGCTGGATAACCTGACGGCCGACTTTGGCTACTACATCAAACCGGCCGCCATCGGCGACTTTGTTTGGAATGATCTCAACTACGACGGCCTGCAGAACCTTGGCGAGACAGGCATTGCCGGCGTGAAAGTGATGCTGACTATCACTTACCCCAACGGCGATGTTAGCGTGTTGACCACCCTTACCGGGTCGGACGGCTTCTACAGCTTCAACAATTTGCTGATGGATGAAGATTACGATGGCGTTGGCGTGCCCGGTGTGAACGAGCCGCGCTTTGTCGTCACCAGCCAGACGCCGGATGGTCTCATGCCGACGTTGACCAACCAGGGCGTCAACGACATGATTGACTCGGATGATCCCGTTGGCGGCGAGCAGGCGGAACCGATTCAAGGATCGGCCGATAATTCCAACGACTTCGGCTTCGTCAGTCAGGTCTCGGCTGTCATCGGCAACTACGTCTGGCTGGATGAAAACGCTGACGGTTATCAGGACGCCGGCGAGCCGGGCTTGCCCAACGTGAGGGTGCAGTTATTCAATGACCAGGCTGTCCTGGTGGACACGGCGCAAACGGATGTCAATGGCGGTTATCTTTTCCGCAATGTGGCCCCCGGCACCTACATCGTGCAGGTGGACCCCGCTTCTCTACCGAGCGGATTGACGCAAACGACCAACCCGATTAATGCCGGCGCGGATTTTGGCAATCAGACTCAGCCTTACCTCGTCACTGTGGGGCCGGGCGTGGAAAACCTCACTGCCGACTTCGGCTATATGTGGGGCGACCCCAATGGCAACACCGGCAAGGGCGCGATCGGCGACCGGGTCTGGATTGACAGCGATGGCGACGGCGTACAGGACGCCGGCGAATCCGGCCTGGGTGGCATCGAGGTAACCATCTACTACGACTCCAACAATGACGGCATAGTTCAGCCCGGCGTTGACTTGCCTTTCGCCGGCGCGATTGACCAGAACGGTAATGTGAGCGGCAGCACGCTAACCGAGCCGGACGGTAGTTATATCTTCCACAACTTGCCGGCCGCTCAATATGTCATCGTCGTGACCATGCCGCCGAGCGGATATACGCAAACGGGCGACCCCGACGACTTTGGCGACCTGGCTACGGCCCCGGATAACCGGACCACAACGCCGATTGTTCTGGCGCCGGGTGATGTGTTCCTGAATGCGGACTTCGGTTATCGGCCGAATACCGCTCCTAGCAACACCATCGGCGACACCATCTATCTCGATGCCAACGGCAATGGCAGTCAGGATGTCGGCGAGCCGGGTATCCCTAGCGTTACCGTCGCCCTACTGGATAACGCCGGCAACATCATCGCCACCGATTTCACGGATGCGAATGGCCTTTACCTTTTCCCTGGCCTGCCCAACGGAACTTACACCGTCAAAGTCACCGATGCCGACAATGTTCTGGGTGAACTCGCCCAGACCGGTGATCCTGACGGCACGCTGGATGAAATGAGTACCGTCGCCATCAGCGGCGGAGTCAGCAACCTGGATCAAGACTTCGGCTACGCGCCGCCCGGACATAGTGCCGGCGAAGGGCTCATTGGTGACACCATCTTCATGGATAGGAATAGTAATGGCCTGCCGGATTCCGGCGAAGGCATCGAACGCGTCACGGTCAGACTGTACGACGCTGCCGGCGTCAATTTGCTGGGAATTACGGTCACCAACGAAGATGGCCTCTACTACTTCGGCAACCTGAACCCCGCCGCGACTTATCGGGTAGTGGTGGATACTGCCACCCTGTTGCCGAGCCTGTTTAATACGATTGACCCGGACGGCGGTTTCGATAGCTGGAGTTTGGTTAATCTGTCCACAACGCCAAATGGCATCAACCTGGATCAAGACTTCGGCTATGATCTGTTGTTGCACCAGCCCACCGACGGCGTCATTGGCGACACCATCTTCCTGGACATCAACAACAGCGGTCAGGCAAACCCCGGCGAAGGGTTGGCTGGGGTGACGGTGCAACTCTATGATGGCAGCAATGTCCTCATCGGCGTGGCTGTCACGGATGCTAACGGCCTTTACTACTTCCCTGGCCTGCCTGCCGGCTTCTACAAGGTTGTGGTGGACACGGCTACCCTGCCGCCCGGCCTAGCTAACACGGTGGACCCGGACGGCGGCAATAATAGTCAGTCCACGCTTATCTTGGGCGTCGGACAATCCCGGCTTGACCAGGACTTCGGCTACCGACCGACCGGCGGCGGCAGCGGCGCGGGAACGATTGGCGACACCATCTATTTGGACGCCAATGGCAGTGGCGCGCCGAATGCTGGTGAGGGCTTGCCCGGTGTAGTGGTCTACCTCTACAATAGCGCGGGCAATCTGGTCGGCGCTACCACCACCAACGCTAGCGGTGTTTACACCTTCAATAACCTGCCTGCCGGCACGTATACTGTCGTGGTTAACACGAACACGGTGCCGAATGGCCTGGTCAACAGCGTAGACCCGGACGGCGGCAACGACAGCCGTTCTACCGTTACTATCGGCAATGGCAACCCGCTGGTTAATCTCGACCAGGACTTCGGCTATGCGCCGCCCGACCACAACGCTGGCGAGGGGCTGATTGGCGACACCATCTTCCTGGATGCTAACAGCAACGGCGTGCCCGATGCGGGTGAGGGCCTACCGGGTGTGCGGGTGGAACTGTATGACAGCGTGGGCAACCTGATTGCGACGGCCACCACTGACAGCCGTGGTCTCTACTACTTCGGCGGCTTGCCCGCCGGTACCTACACGGTGAAAGTGGATACCACGACGGTGCCTGGTGGGTTGGTTAACACGATTGATCCTGACGGCGGCAATAACAGTCAGTCTACCCTTACCCTCGGCAACGGCAACCCGTTGGTCAATCTGAACCAGGACTTCGGCTATGCGCCATCCGGTCAGAATGCCGGCGAGGGCCTCATCGGCGATACCATCTTCCTGGATATTGACGGCAACTACACGCCGAATGCCGGTGAAGGCATTAGCGGAGTAACCGTCCGCCTCTTCAATTCATCCAATACGCTGGTCGGCACCACAACGACGGATGCGAATGGCCTGTATTACTTCGGCAACCTGACGCCCGATACTTACAAGGTCGTGGTGGATTCCACTACACTGCCGACCGGTTTGACCAACACCGTGGACCCGGATGGTGTGAAGGATAATCAGACCCTGGTTACGATAGGCGGCATCAAACCGCTGGTGAATCTGGATCAGGACTTTGGCTATGTGCCAACTTCTTTCACCGGGGGTATGGCTGGCGCTATCGGCAATCAGTTTTGGCTGGATGTGAATGCCAATGGTGTGTATGAGCCGGGCAATGGCGAGAGTGGTATCGCCGGGGTGACGGTTGATCTTTACTGGGACGTGAACGGTAATGGACGGGTTGACCCGGGTGAGCCGAGAGTTGGTTCGCAGACAACGGATGCCAACGGCCGCTACCTGTTTACTAATCTGCCGGTTGACACAGCCGGCTCCGGTAATGGCAGCGGCGGTATCTACTATGTGGTGGATGTAACGGATATCCACGGCGCATTGACTAATTACTGGCACTCCCTAGGAACGGCCGGCATAGATAGTAATAGCCAGACTGATCCCTATGGGGTGATGTTGACCCCGGTTATGCCGATTAATCTGACGGCTGACTTCGGTTACTATGTGGATCCGGCTGCTGTGGGCGACTATGTCTGGTTCGATGAGGACAAGAATGGCATCCAGAATACCAGCCTTCTCGAGACGCCACTATCGGGTGTGGCGGTAACCCTGACAATTACTTACCCCAATGGCGTGGTCACGGTCATGCAGACGTATACCAATGTCCTGGGCAAGTATGTGTTCGGCAACTTGTTATTGGATGAGGACTTCAACGGTGTAGGCACGCCAGGTGTGGATGAACCCTTGTTCATCGTGACGAGCGGCAAGCCGCAAATTGACTATGTGGCCGCGCCACAAGACCAGGGCGGCAACGACAATCTGGACTCGGATGATCCGACCGGGGCGCAGGCTATGCCGGTGAAAGGCCAGAGGGATGTGAAGTATGACTTCGGCTGGGTGCCGGGCGTCGTGACAGCCGTCTCGTTGGCAAACGTGTCGGCGCTTGATGGCGCTGCTTATAGCGGCCTAGTGCTGGTGGGGAGTGTTTTGCTGGGCGGCACCTTCATTGTCGTCAGGCGGGCGCGGCGTTCGGCCGATACTCATCGCTAACCCTTCTCTGCCTTGGCGTCTGGTTTCAAAGCCAACGCCAATGGGCGACTAAATATAGCGGGGTCAGGTGTACGCCTGACCCCGTTGTTTTTTCGCCAAAAACCTTGTGAAATCCCGATAGTTGTGGTAACATCTCTTTTCGGCGTCCCTGCGCCGGCTTTTACAATTACATAGCGCAGCTTTCCGCTCTTGACCCGTTCAAGGGCACTGCTCGCCAGAGTCAATACCAAGGAAAGGAGATAGCAAAGCGTGAACCAATACGAAATCACACTGGTTTTCCGCGCCAATTTAGAAGAAGAGCAACGCAACGAGATCATCGGCCGCTTAAAGCCGTACATCACGGCCGGCGCGTCGGACGCGCCTGAAATCGTGATGAAGAACTGGGGCAAACGCTCCCTGGCTTATCCGATTAAGAAGGAGCAGGAGGGGCATTACGTTTTGTTGGAATGCTCTATGCAGCCCACGGCTATCCGTGACCTGGAGCGTAATATCTTGTACACCGACCAGATTCTGCGACATCTGGTTGTGCGCCGTGACGTTTAGGCACAGGTCATCAACTATGGCGCGGCAAGGTGAACAATTGGTTTGTGGGGCAATCAAGCCCCATAGCTCTTAGCCGGAGGCCAGACGGCGGTCCGGAGTGATAACCTTCCCATGCAACGTGGCTTGAACAAGGTAATGGTCATTGGTTGGATAACCGGCGACCCGGAGTTTCGCTATACAGCCCAGGGTCGTTTGGTCGCTTCGCTCAACCTTTCTACAACCCAGTCGTGGGTAGCGTCAGACGGCAGTCGGCTGGACAAGACGGAATGGTTCAATGTGGTTGTCTGGGGCGACCTGGCGGAACAAAGCCATGAATGCCTGGTTGACGGTCAGCAACTCTATGTAGAGGGCCGGCTACAGACACGCAGTTGGGAAGATAAAGAAGGCAATAAACAGTATCGGACGGAGGTTATCGCCCAAGATTTGGTGGCGCTAGGCCTACGGCCGGAATCTAGATTTCCATAGGGGTAATAAACATGGATGACGATTTGATGGAAGATGGCCCACGCCGACGCCCTGGGCGCCGTGGGGCCCGGGTGTTTAAGCGGCCGCGTTTTTGCTCGTTCTGCGTAGATAAGGTCAAGGAAATTGACTATAAACAGCCTGAGGTGTTAAGCCGTTATATTTCCGAACAGGGGCGGATCAAGCCGCGTCGTCAGACGGGGAGTTGTGCGCGTCACCAACGCTCTCTGGCAGTGGCAATTAAACGTGCGCGTCATCTAGCTCTCTTGCCGTTCCTGACGAGTGACTAGACGTAGCGGATGAACCTATGACCAAGCAAAACTCCTCCTCGGATGCAAGCCAACGTCAGTCGCGCAAGCATGTGTTGCTGAACCGCAAACAGCAGCAACAGTATCAGCAAATACGCTTGGCGGTCGCTCTGGTCGTCGGTTTTCTCGTGCTGGTATTGGCTGTTGGCTTGTTGATCGAATATGTGATTTTGCCGCCGCGTCCGGTAGCCACGGTGAATGGCGAAACGATTTCACTGCGGCAGTGGCAAGACCGGGTACGTTATGAGCGGGCGTGGCGGGTTGACCGCTTGAAGAACGCTTATGATCAGTTGGGCGGTAACACGCAGCAATTACAACAGTTCTTTAGCCAGGATTATCAATTGCTCCTGGATCCGGCCCAGATGGGAGATGTGATCTTGCAGCAGATGATCAGCGAATCCCTGGTCCGGCAAGCGGCAACTGAACGCAATATCACGGTGTCGGAAGGCGAGGTGCAGAAGCGGATTGAGGAGCAATTCAGCTATTACGGCGGTGGTTTGCCGCCGGCAACGGCTACGCCAACTGAGACGCCAATCCCCACGCCTTCGATTACGCCGATTCCCGCCGCCGTGATCACGGAAGAGGCGCCCACGAGCACGCCCTTGCCGACGCCTGTGTTGACGCCCACGCCACCGGCGCCTACGAGTACACCGGTTTCGGCCGAATCCTTCCAACAACAGTACGACGATATCATCAACCGGTTTGAGTCCGCCGGCGCTGACGAGGCCACCTACCGAACCGTCGTTGGCACCGTCTTGTTGCGTGATAAGTTGTTGCCGGTCATCGCTGAAGAACAAGGTACCGGCAGCGATGCCGAGCAAGTCAGCCTCTTCTTCCTATCTTTTGAGACAGAAGCCGAGGCACAGACCGCCCTGACCCAGATTCAAGCTAGCGGCTACATCACGGTCTGGAATACCATTCGTAGCACGCCGCGCAACACAACCACCCAGCCTTTGGCGCGAGATATTGACTGGACAACCAAAGACATTTTGGTCAGCAACCTGGGGCAGGCCTTTGCCGATAGCGCCTTCACCCTTGAACTGAACACACCCAGCGGCGTTGTTTCCAGCCAGATTGAAAACGGCACGCCCCGCTTCTACCTGCTTGATGTTCGAGGCCGAGAAATGCGTCCTTTGGCTGCGGACGATCTGACAAACGCGCAAACCAACGCGCTAGACGATTGGTTGCAAGCCCAGAAAGTGGCCGGCGGTGTAGAGATATTCTCGCTGTGGGAGTCGCGGGTTCCCACGCGTCCCATTCTGCCCAACTACTTGCTCCGCACAGAGCCAACGCCCACGCCCCCGATAGCCCTTACCCCCACCAGCGAAGGGCAATAGCCCCGCTCGTGCCTTCGCGCTAAGAAACGTAAAAGACCGGCCTCTAACTTGAGGCCGGTCTTTTGGATTTACCGGCTATTAGAAAGAGGCGGTGAGTTCAGGCGGGTGGGCCGATCAAGCCGGCGGTATGTAGTTGCGCCAAAAATGAGCGCAAGTCGGCTGCCGCTTTGTCCGGCGCAATGTCATATCGCGCAGCCAACAGCCGTTCCATCTCAGTCGTGGACATGCCCTGACTCAGCCACCCCCAAATGAGAGCGCCTACCTCGTTGAGAACACGCACAGTGCCTTGCAACGGATCGGCCAGCACCATCCCATCTTCGGTGGCGGTGGCAATAACGTGCGATACGGGATGCAATTGTTCCAGGCTCATAGAGGTTTGGTTTGCTTGAGACCCGACACAATCAAGTAGAGTCCCATCATCACGCTGAAAGCCGCAGCCAAAATGACCCACCAGCGCACGGATTCATGGCGTCCGGTAATCGGGTCGTGCAAAGTTTGAGTGTTACTCAATTCCACATCTTCCAGTTGATAACAATACAATTTGCCGGAAGCCACGCCACGGTCAATGTAGCTGTAATCCGCGCCGCTGGTGGCGGAGCCGGCGCCAGGAATAATAACGTTGTTGAGGCGGGTGTACGCTTTGGGGTCTGCGCTGCAGGTGTCGTCTGGTAGCGCAGCGCTGCGGTTGATGAAGAACCCTGCCGTGTTAGTCTCCGTTTCAGTTTGCCAGCTAATTTTGATGGAGGGGGCGCGCAGATATTCTGAAGCCAGCGCTACCAGCGCCAGCAGTAGCCAGAGCGCGCCCATTAACACCAGCAGGCGCTCAGATGAATGGCGATAGGTTGGCGCTTCTGCACTCATCCGCGATTGCCAACCAGACCCGCCAGGCGTCCGCGCCAACCGGCGCGTTTCTTGGCCGAGGTGGGTTTACTACTATACTCATAGCTGTAGTAACGACTGTCATAGTAGTATTGGTAATAGCCGCCCCGGCCTGGCTTGGATCGGTTCATCACCACGCCCAGCAAATGCGCGCCGGTTTTGGTGAGGCGCTCCTGCGCTTCCAGCAAAGCCTCCCGGCGAGTGCTGCCCACTTCCACCACCAGCAAGCAGCCATCCACCTGGGGGCACAGGATGGCGGCGTCTGCCACCGTGAGCACAGGGGGCGAGTCAATGATGATGAGATCGGCTGCCTGTTTAAGCGCTTCCAAAACCTGGCTCATACGTTGCGAGTTGAGTAACTCGGCCGGGTTCGGGGGTAACGGACCGCTGGCCATAATGCGCAGGCCTGTGATGTTGGTTTCTTGTAAGTGTCGGTTAATGGGGGTGTGGCTATCCAACAAGGCGGTGGTCAACCCTTGATTGTTAGATACTTGAAAAGCTTTGTGGAGCGTGGGGCGGCGCAAGTCCGCGTCAATGATGACAACTTGCTTGCCGGTTTGGGCCATAGTGACGGCTAGATTGGAGGAAGTGGTGGATTTGCCTTCGCCTGGTGATGAACTGGTGACTACGAGGCTTTCTAGTTTGGCGTCAATAGCTGAAAAGCTCAGGTTTGTGCGCATGACGCGATAGGCTTCTGAGATGGGTGACCGGGGTATGCGATAAGTGATCAGGCGTTCGGCCGAATCGTTGCCCTTGATATAGGCAATCGCCGCTAACGTGGAAAGGCTGGTTTGGTTGAAGACTTCATCCGGCGTCTTAACCGTATCATCCAGGTATTCAATGAGAAAGATAATCAGCAACGAGAGCGCCACGCCCACCACCGTAGCCAGGATAGTGTTAGGCAGTACACGGGGATAGATAGGGGCGATGGGCGTTCGAGCCGGCTCGACCGGGACAATGTTGCTGATCGAGCGCGCTTGTTCCACGCGTAGCGATTGCAGGTTTTGGAAGGCGTCATTATAGCGCACCTGAGCCTCTTTGAGCGCAAGATGCAAGGTGGCTAACTTCGTCTGGTCTTCCGCCGTTTTGGGTGTCCCCAATTCGGCGATTTGGGTTTGCAGATCGCTGACGCTGGCGAGCAATGGGCTGAGCTGGCTTTCCCAGGTCTGGATAGCTTCGGCAAAGCGCCCGCTTTGCCGCGCCTGATTTTGTTGGCTGAACACCTCGCCGATGAGATTGGCAATGAGAGCGGCCTGTTGCGGCACAGGGTGTTCGACGCTAACAACGATGATCTGGGTGTCTAGCGGGGCTGAAACGCTGACGTTTTGGGCGAGTTCGTTGGCGGCCTGGCTGATGGCGGCTTCATCGGTGAGGGTGGGGTCCAGGCGTTTGGCGACTTCTATGAAAACGGGATGCTTTCTGATCAACTCTAAATAGGTGAGGGTGAGGCGTTGTTCGGTGAGGATGTTGGCGTAGGCGGAGTCGCGGCCGGTAGGGCCGTTGTCAATCAGGTAGCTGGCGGAGGCGCGAAAAATGGGGGTTTGTCGGCTATTGATGAAGAAAGCGGCAGCGCCGGCAATGATAGCGCCAAGGACGATGAACCATAGCCAATGGCGAACGAGGGAGATGTAAGATTTGATATGCATGGTTGGTTAAATTCCTAGGGTTGAGAGGCAGGGGGGCGGATTCGGCCGAAATTAGTCAGCAATAGCGCCGCCAGCAATACAAGCCACAGCCCGCGTTCGAGCCAGGTGTGACTCGTGGCGATCAACCCAATGCCGACCAAAACAACGCCGACGAGGTCATACACTGGAGAGAGCCGGGTTGGTTCGCCCGGCGTGTGTTGCGCCAACCCGCGCAGCCAAGAGTTATAACTAAACGTCGCCAGCAGGAGCGCCAGACCCACAATCCAGAAACTATTCCAAAAGACAGAACTCCAGTTGATCATCAGCGACATTATAGCATGACGCTATATCCACTCAAAGCCGAGTGATGTAAAATAAGCGTGAGTCTGACGTGATTAAACCGCAACACCTAACCATCTAACTTCCCGACCCCCTTCCCATGTCTAAACCACAAACCCGATTTGTCTGTCAAGCTTGCGGCAGGGTAACGCCGGCCTATATGGGGCGTTGCCCACAATGCAGCGAATTCGGCACGATGCAAGAAGAGCTTGTCGAGCCCGAGGTTGTCGCCAAAGGGCGTGTGACCGGCTTGCGGCGCTTGGCACCGCAGCGTCTGGCGGATGTGCGCACCGATGGGGTGGAGCGACTGAGTCTGCCGTTGGTTGAATTTTCGCGCGTCCTGGGCGGCGGCATTGTGCCCGGCTCGTTGGTGTTACTGGGCGGCGACCCTGGCATCGGCAAATCCACCCTTTTATTGGATGTGGCTGGTCTGGTGGCCAACACGCATGGGCCGGTGCTTTATATTTCCGGCGAGGAGAGCTTGCAGCAGATCAAAATGCGCGCGGAACGCATGGCGCTCAAGGCGCATGATCTGTTTCTGTTGGCCGAAACCTCTGTCGAAACGATGTTGGCGCACGTTCAGACCACGCGGCCGGTGTTGGTGGTGGTGGATAGTATCCAGACATGTCTGACCGAAGACCTGAAATCTACCGCCGGCAGCATCACGCAGGTGCGCGAGAGCGCGGCGCGCTTTCAGGAGTTGGCGAAGTCAACCGGCGTGACCGTGTTCCTGGTGGGACATGTTACCAAGGAAGGGGCTATCGCCGGCCCGCGCGTGCTGGAACACATGGTGGATACCGTTCTGCATCTGGAAGGCGATCCGTTTTACAAATATCGCCTGTTGCGCAGTGTGAAGAACCGTTTCGGCCCGACCAGCGAAGTGGGAGTCTTCGAAATGACGGCCGACGGCATGCAGGAAGTGCTCAACCCGTCGGAAGCGTTCTTGGCGGAGCGGCAGGTGAATGCCTCCGGCTCGGCCATTGCGGTGACGATGGAGGGTACACGCCCTTTGCTGGTGGAGATTCAGGCGCTGGCGAGTCCGACGCCATTCCCCAACCCGCGTCGAACGACGAACGGGGTGGATTACAATCGTTTGCTGTTGCTGACGGCGGTGTTGGCGCAGCGCGTGAAGTTGCGGGTTTTCGATAAGGACGTTTTCGCCAATGTGATTGGGGGGCTGGAAATCCGGGAGCCGGCGGCTGATTTGGCAATCGCCCTGGCGTTATCCAGCAGCATCAAGGATCGGCCGATTCATGCCGACATGGCCTTTATCGGTGAAATTGGGTTGAGCGGTGAGTTGCGCGCCGTTAGCCAATTGGAGGCGCGACTACGGGAAGCGGCCAAACTCGGTTTCAAGCGGTGTGTGGTGCCGCTACGCCAGGGCCGGCAGATGAAGCAGCCGCCGGCCGGTCTGCAAGTGATTGGCTGTCGGCTGTTGGAGGAGGCTATCCGGGTAGCGTTGGTGAGCGAAGGCGGGGGCAGCGCCAGGCCCTTGGCGGAGCGCGACGAGGAAGAATAGGCCCGGCAGGCGTCAGGGCCGGTTATTTCGGGTCGTGCGGCTGATGTACCAGAGCAACCCACCCATAACGACGAGCGAGCCGAACAGGCTCATAAAGACAGGCAGCAAGGATTCTTGCCCGGCAGGTGAGGGGGAGGAAGGGGATTCGGCCGATTTTTCTTCCCATCGCCCGCTACTCTGCGCCACTGGTGTAGCCGGCGCGGCCGGCAAGGTATTCGTCGGTCGGCGGGTGAAGGTTGGCGCTGGCGTTGGCGTCGGCGACGGTGTCGGCGTTGCGGTGGGCGGCGGAGGCGCGGGCAGGTCTGTGGAACCGCCTTGCTCGGCCGGTTCCGGCAGCCGCCCCAAAATCACCACCTGACCGATTTGCAGCACGCTTTGCGGGCCAAGCCCGCTGGCGGCATAGATTTGTTCCATGGTTAGCCCATAAGTGACGGCAATGCCGATCAGACTATCCCCCGCCTGCACCACATGCACAAACGCGCCGTCCTCACGCAACTGCGCTCGGCTAAACTGCGATGGGAACAGCGTGCCAACTCCCGGCAGAGCGGTCGGGGAGACAGGCGCTTTGTCGGCGGGCTGGCTGATGGCGGCGCCTGGGATGGCCTGAGCCGCACCAATAGCTCGATCCGCGGCATAACCCAGGATGACAGGTTGGTCAATGGATAAGAGCGCGCCAGTTGCCGGAGAGAAACCGTTAAGTTGATAGAGTGTATCTAAGGGCACGCCGAAGCGGTAGGCGATCCAGAACAATGTATCCCCCGGTTGCACCCGGTAGACAATGGCGCCGGTGTTATCCGGAGTTGGCGAGGGCGCGGCCGTGGGCGGCGGCAAGGGGGTCTTCGTGGGAGCGGGCGTCGGCGACGGGCCGGGCGTTTTCGAGGGGGCCGGCGTCAACGTTGGCCCTGGCGTGGCGACGGGCGGCGGCGGCGCGATATTGCCCGTCTTATACGCCGCGATCAGTTGCGCCGTCTGATCCAGGTAAAACGCGCCGAATTCGTTGCTAGGCTCGATATTTGAACCCTCCGCCCACTCATTGAAGGTGCTGATGATCAGCCAGTCGGGATTGCTGGCTGCCGCCCCGGCGAAACTGGATTGGTAATAAGCGCCATTGCCCCGGTCTCGCCGAAAGCTGCCGGCCCGATTGAGCAAGGTATCATCCCACCCCGGCATTGCTGTCGCTACCCAAGACTTATACGCGCCATACGTGACGGCCGCCGCGCGGGTGTTAGCGCTCCAGGTAGCGGCTGTGCCGGCCGGGTTGTCCGACCAGGCGGTGTTATACAGGTTCAGCCCATCGAATACGGCTAGATAATTGGTATTAGCGCCTTCGGCAATCCAGGTGGTTGTATGATTGGGATCGGCGGCGTTGCGGATGGCGCGCCAATCATCCACAGACAACAGGCTGTTAGCCCAAAAGAAGATGACCGGTTTGCCGTCCACGCGCAAGTAAGCCGGATGTTGGGCGTGCGTGGCGATGAGGGTGTTTAGCGCGCTGAGGCGGTCCTGATTGTTGGCGAAATAGGGACTGCCGGTCTCGAAATCTACCGCGGCTGTGAAGCCGACTGCCGCGGCGATGTTCAATAGCGCGGCAAAGTTGGGTTCGGTCTGTTGGGCGGGGTTCGGCCCATACCAGCTTTGCACAAAGCCATCAATGCCGGCGGCTTTGGCCTGGTTGACATGGGTCTGAATGGTGTTGCTGTCGCTGGAGTAATAGGGAGCGGGCGGGGTATAGGGAGTTTTGCCGGCGGCGAAGGAGCTGGGATCATACCAGGCATAATAGAAGGCCAGGACGAGGCGGGATTGATTTTCGGCCGAAACCGCTTCCGACTTTAGACTGAGCAGACCGACCACGACGAATAGTAAGAGAAATAACCGGCATAACTTCCGCATAGCGTCTTAGATTATACGGAATGTCGCCGCCACGCAAAACGCCAGGCGCGGCGCAACCTCTCCCCTCATCTCACGTATAGATCGCAGAATCTTAGCCGACTGGACGCTTTCCGCGAGCCAGAATGACTACCTTGTGAGGATAGCGGCAATGTCTACAACCCGTTTAGTACGCAGTGAGTCAAACAAAATGATCGCCGGTGTTTGCGGTGGGCTGGCTGAATATCTCGCGCTTGACCCGATCATCGTCCGCGTGGCCTTTGTGGCGCTCGGTCTGGCGTCGGGTATGGGGGGGATAATCTATTTGATCCTGGCTCTCATCACACCCAGTGAATCCAACGTGGGCCAAGCCCCCCCATCCGTCAAAGAGAACCTGGAACAACTAGGCAAAACCATTAACCAGAGCTTTCAGCAAGCCGACCGCCATCCCGGCGCGCCGTTGCTCGTTGCCGGGGTAATGATCCTCTTGGGAATATATTTCCTCTTGCAGAATTTGGGCTTGTGGGTTGATGCCCAACGGATTTGGGGTTGGCTATGGCCCGTTTTGCTGATCGGCTTGGGGTTATGGGTATGGGTTCGACGCCGGCAGCCTGAGGCATGAGACGAAGGGGCCAGATACGCTACTCCCTTATGGCCGGTCTTAAGCGATGGTCTTGCCGGCGGGACTCAGGTTAGAAACGGCGGCCGGCAGCAGCGGCAGGGTGACGATGAAGGTGGAACCCACACCGACCTCACTGGTTGCCCGGATTGTCCCCTGATGGGCTGTGACAATAGATTGGGCAATTGCCAGACCCAGGCCCGCCCCTCCCTTGCTGCGGGTACGAGCGCGATCAACGCGATAGAAACGGTCAAAGATGTGGGGCAAGTCTTGGGCGGAAATGCCTATACCCGTGTCAGATATGGTCAATTGAGCGAAATGATTGACTTGGGAGAGGCTCATGGTCACGCGCCCGCCGGCCGGCGTGTAGTTGATGGCATTGTCAACCAGGTTCAGAATGAGTTGTTTCAGGCGGTCGCGGTCACCCAAGACGCATATCTGGTCAACTTCGCCTAGCTTAAGCGTGACATTGGTAGCCAGGGCGCCGGCTTGCCGATAGACATCTAGAAAAACGGTGTCTAATTCGACCCGTTCCTTTTGGATGGGCAGGCTGCCGGTGTCGGCCCGCGCCAGGGTGAGCAAGTTGTTGACAAGCCGGATCATACGATCGATCTCGTCCTGGATAATGAACAGGGATTCAGGGTCGCCAGAGTCCATGTAGCGCATGAGGTCAACGTTGCCGCGAATGGTGGTGAGGGGGGTGCGCAGTTCATGCGAGACATCAGCCAGAAGGCGTTGCTGAGCGCGAAAGAGATTTTCCAGACGTTCCATTAGGTGATTGAAGGCGCTGGTTAATCGGCCGATTTCATCACGCCGACCCGTATCTGGAATGCGCCGGCTCAAATCATCGGCGCTGGTAATTTGTACCGCCACCTCGGTGATCTCATTCAAGGGGCGCAGCCGGCGGGGGACAAGCCAGATGATCAGGAATAAGGAGGCGCTCAATGTTGCGCCGCCGATATACAAGACAGTTGTTGTCAGAGTCCTGAAAGAGCCGAACTTGCCCAGCAATTCTCCCACCTGGATATAGCCGATAATGCCGCTGTTATCACCCACCCCTGGCCGCACCGGCGCCGTATACACGCGCAGGAGTTCCTGGTTAATGGGGTGTGTGCTAAAGACGGGCTGTTCGCCCAGACCTTCCGGATCAAGCGGTTGGCTATAGAGATTTAGATTGGTGGAGAAGTTGACGACTCGCGCATCGGGCGTTAGCACCAGAAAGAAGATGTTGGCAGCATCCAGATTGCGCAATCGGTTGGGTGGTTGAATAGAACGGATATCGGCGCGCCCTGTGGCGCGCGCCTGATCCAGAGCTTCGCGCGCCGTCGCCTCCAGTTCGCGGTCCACATTGGCCAGAACATTCTTGGGCACTTGAGCCACGGCCAAGGCGAACAGGCCATAACCCACTCCTATGACCAAAACCAAGATGAAGGCCAGCCTATTTTGAATAGACACAATTCATTCCGACCCTGGTCATGGACAGATGATGACCGGGGCTGGCGGGAGCGGATTTACTCTTCGCGCAAGACGTAGCCGATACCGCGCACGGTATGGATCAGGCGCGGCCTATCCCCCATCTCGGTCTTCTGTCGCAAATAGCGCACATAAACCTCAATGATGTTGCTTTCGCCGCCGAAGTCGTAGCCCCAGACACGGTCATAAATCACATCGCGTGTCAGGACGCGTCGTGGGTTGCGCAGGAACAGTTCTAATAGCTCATACTCTTTGGCGGTGAGATCGAAAATCTCATCTCCGCGCCGCCCCTGACGTGTACCGGTGTCCAGCTCCAGGTCGGCAAAGCGATAGACTTCGGGTTGTGTGGGCTGGGCGCGGCGCAAGAGGGCGCGGATGCGGGCCAGCAGTTCATCGAAAGAGAAGGGTTTGACCAGATAGTCGTCGGCCCCTGCGTCTAGACCATGGACGCGATCTTCGATGGATTCTTTGGCGGTCAGCATGAGAATGGGAACATCGCCGGCAGCTCGTAGGCGACGACACACTTCAAAACCGTCCAGGCCGGGCAGCATAATGTCGAGAATGACCAGGTCTGGGGGATGCTTGCGCGCCGTTTCCAGCCCTTTGGGGCCGTCTTCGGCAACATCTACGCGGTATCCTTCATACGTGAGGCCGCGCTGTAGGAATTGGCGGATACGTTCTTCGTCTTCGATGACTAATATTCTGGGCGCCATGATTGTCTCCGTGTAACTCGTTGTGCCAGGTAAGTCGTTGTGTTAATGACCCATCGGCCGAAATCGCTCAAGTTGGTCATTCGGCCGAATTTCCGGTAGTTAGCCGACAGACCCCTGGCGCAACTCTTGCGGCTTGATTATAGTGCGGCTCACAACCGACGCAAGCCGGGAGCTATCCGGGGTGGTCAGAAGGCTCGCTCAGGCGAGCGCTCTGCAGGCTGAGAAGCGGTCTCAGCGGCTTTCTCGGATAGGTTCTTATTCCATTATACACCGGCGCGGCCGGTTCAGGGCGACAGAAGGTTGACGAATAATGGTGGGGGGGTACAATCGCGGCAGCATTTGAGCATGGAAGAGAATGGTGAGGCATGGATGTTGTATTTGAGTGGGG
>JAYRVN010000351.1:0-24123 GCA_041918535.1 Chloroflexota bacterium | reverse complement strand
CTGCGGGGGCGGGGGGGGGAGTCGGCCGAATCCCCCATCAAAAAGCCGGAGCGCCGACACTAGCCGCTCCGGCTCTGATTAGGATCAGGCTAATGTCACCGGATCACTTCTGCAATAGGCCGTCAATCGCCTGTTTGAACACCGAGAAGGGCTGCGCCCCGTACACATAATTGCCGTTCAGGAAAAAGCCCGGCGTGCCATCAATGCCGAAGCCAATCCCTTCCTCAACTTGCGATGCGATCAGATCAACATACTTGCCGCTGTTCAGACATTGTTCAAAGATTGCCGTGTCCAGTTCCAATTCGCCCGCATAGCGAATAAAGTAATCCGCCGCCTTCTCATTATTGGCCCATTCCTGTTGCTGTTCAAACAGCCGGTCGTGCATCTTGAAATAGGCGCCCTGGTCGTTCGCGCAGTGCGCTGCCTGCGACGCCAGATTAGCTTGCGCATGGATGCTTTCCAATGGGAAATCCTTAATCACATAACGCACCAAGCCCGTATCCACATACTCCGAAATGATCTGCGGATAAGTCTGGGCATAATGACGTGCGCAGAACGGGCATTGGTAGTCGGTATACTCCACCAGGACAATCGCGGCGTTGGGGTCGCCCAAGGCAATAGCGTCGTCAGGAATGGGGACATCCACCGCCTCGCGGGGCGCCTCCGGCTCTTGTTGCGCCGCCTGAGCGCGTTGCGCCGTTAGTTGTTGCCCGATAGCGCTCCGGATCGCGTCTTTCAGCTGATCTCTTTCGGCTAGGCCCACAACCTGCTCAAACACATCAAAGGATTGTGATCCATTAAAGACGCGATAGCCGCCAATGAAGAAGGAGGGCGTGCCTTGTAAACCGAGCGCAGTCGCCTCATCCACACTGGCCTGAATAGCCGCGTCAAACCGGCCGCTGGAGGCGCAAGCAGCGAAGGCTGTCGTGTCCAGCTTCAACTCTTCCGCCAGGCGGTTGAACCAAGTCACATCCTGTCCCACCCATTCTTCCTGCTGGGAAAAGAGCAGGTCGTGCATCTCCCAGAAAGCGTTCTGTTCGCCGGCGCAACGGGCCACGGTGGCCGCCTTGCGAGCGTCTGCGTGCAGGCTGTCCAGCGGCAAGTCATACATGACATAATAGACGCGGCCTGTCTCGACCATATTCTTGATGATGCTCGGCAGGACATCTTTCGAGTGCGTCGCGCAGAAAGGGCATTGAAAATCGGTGAACTCGGCAATAGTTACCGGCGCGTCCGGTTCACCGATTGCGCCGGCAAAGTTGCTGGAAAGAGTCACCGGTGAAGGCATCAGCTTATCAACATCAGCATCCGTGACGGGGACCGGTGTTGGCCGGGTGTTGTTGATAACCAGGTCGCCATTCTTGGCCGCGGCAATCGCCTGGTCGAAGACGCTGACCGGTTGCGCCCCAACCACTGCCTGGCCGTTGATGAAGAAGGTTGGTGTGCCGCTCACGCCACGTTGTGTGCCTAACTGCATGTCCACTTTGATAGCTTCATTGAAGCGGTCACTGCTATTGCACGCGTCGAAGCTCGCTTGATCCAGATTCAGTTCCGCCGCCAAACGGCTGAAAACGGGTGCAGGATCATTGACCGACCATTGTTGCACAGAATCAAAGAGCTTATCGTGCATGGCCCAATAGGCTACCGCGCCTTGCTCGCCGGCGCAGCGGGCGGCATGGGATGCAGCCGGCGCCTGGGCGTGGATGCTCAGCGGGAAGTCAAAGAAAATCAGCAGAGCATTGCCGGTGGCTATATGGTTTTGATCAACGGATGGGGCAGTCTCGGTTGTGTAGCGCGCACAGAATGGGCACTGGTAGTCAGAGAACTCCTCAATGACAACAGGCGCATCGAGTTGGCCGCGGTAGGGGCGGCCGTCTTGGGTAAAGCCAACCGGGATACCGCGCGCATCCACAGCGGCGGAGGCAGGGTCAGCTGCAATCCCGCCAGTCTGTGTGGCGCCGCCTGCAACGGTTCCAAGACTTGAGCCGCCCAGGGTAGTGCGGGTTCCGGATGGTGCGGCGGCGGCAGTCGGCGGCGTGGTGGGACTGGCCCCGGCATTATCCAGGCCGGCTTCAGGCGCCGGGCCGCACGCTGCCAGGCTGAGCAGCGCCGTTAACAAGCCAACAATGAGAATAGTAAGTCGCAAGTAGCGTGTGTTCATAGAGACTCCGAATCGGCAATGGCATTTAGCGGGATCAATGTTGATCGCTCAAGATTTTTGGGGGAGGATAACAACACATCAAGTTTCACCCTTTGATTATGGCATATTCCCGGCCGGTCTCCAAGAGGTTGGCCGGGCTTTAATTGCGCCTTCATACGTTGGCCGGGGCGCGCTGTTTACCCGTCAAAACTGCGTATATTTCGCGCGGTAAAGTCGTCACCGGCTTTTACTTATGATAGACTGGAGTATTAGCCTGGTGTGAGTTGACGTAATCATGTTCTATTACCTGTTTGACAAGTTTCTCGGGCGCCGGTTTCCAGCGCGCTCAACTGCTTTAGTAACTTCGGCCGGCCATCAAATCCGGATTGGCCCGGGTTTTTGGTTCATGCTCCTGGTGGTCGTCGGCTGGGTTTGGATGGGCCGACCGGCTGTGGCGCAGGCGCAAAATGGCAGCGGGATTATCAGTCCGGTGGCCGGCGAGTCAATAGGGGGCGTGGTTTTGGTGCAAGGGACGGCAACCGACCCTGATTTCCTGCGTTACGAATTGGCTTTTTGGAATGATGCCAATCCAGGGGCCGGCTGGGTTGTGTTTGGGGAAGGGGATCAGCCGGTGGTGAACGGCACACTGGCAATATGGGATACTACCGTTGGACGAAATGTCAACAGCCCCTTTTTCCCCGACGGCACGTATCAATTGCGCCTGCGGGTTGTGCGCCGCGACTCCAATTTCACGGAGTATTTTGTCACGACGTTGTTGATCACCAATGATCAGCCAACCGTGGAGCCGACCAGTACGCCGTTGGGTATAGTGACGCCGGCGCCGACGCTGGGGGTGGAGGCGACGCCGCCAGGCATTGGGCCGGGGGCGTTGCCGACGCTGACGCCGTTTCCGACGGTGACGCCGCGACCGACGATTCCTAACGCCGGGCTCAATTCGCCTGGGGAGAGTAACGCACAAGCGGGCGTCGAGGAGTCGGCTTCAACAACCGGTGTCTTGGATTTCGGGCGGTTTAGCGCTGCCTTTGGGCAGGGGATGCGGTTCACCTTTTTGCTCTTTGGCGGTTTGGCGGTGTATATGTTGGCGCGGGCGGTGTTGCGGGGGATATGGCGATTTCTGACGACGAATTTTTAGGGGAAGATGTGGGGAATTCGGCCGAATTTCCCTCCCTCCCGCTCACCCCCTATATTGCCGAATCAGCTATGACCGAGCGCTTTCTCATTGTCGGCCTGGGCAATCCGGGTCGCGAATATCGCAGCAACCGCCACAATATCGGCTTTATGCTGGTGGACCGGCTGGCCGCCACGCATCGGATCGCGCTTAACCGGGTGCACAGCCGGACTATTATCGGCCTGGGGTCAATCAAAGAGCGTCCGGTTGTGTTGGCGAAACCGCAAACCTTCATGAACAACAGCGGCATGGCGGTGGGCGCGCTCAGCCGTTTTTACAAGATTCCGCTCGCCCAACTGTTAGTCATTTTCGATGATCTCGATTTGACGACAGGTAGTTTACGTTTGCGCAGCCGGGGCGGGGCGGGTGGACATAATGGGATGCGTTCGATCATTGCGCAGTTGGGCGAAGATTTCCCGCGCTTGCGCCTGGGGATTGGCCGGCCGCCTGGCCGGATGGACCCGGCAGCCTATGTTTTGCAGGACTTTACCGCCACCGAATTGCCGGTCATAGAGGATTTGTTGACCGCAGCGGTTCAGGCGGTGGAGACGTATGTGGGTGAGGGGGTTGAATTGGCGATGACGCGCCACAACAACACACCTTGATTAAATGATGCAACTCTCCGGCCTTCTAGAGATTTTTGACACACTACCGGCATTTCAGCAGATGTTGGCGCAGGTGGAGGATTCGGCCGAATTCCTCACCCTCCACTTGCCTCCCAGCGCCCGCGCCCCCATCCTCGCCCGGTTGTGCCTGTCACGCCGCGTCCCCACGTTGTTTCTGGTCGGGCGGGTTGACGCCGTGCCCATCTGGCAACAACTGCTAGAAGCCTGGCTGCCGCCGAATTATCCCCTTTGGCGCTTCCCCGAACCCACTCCCCTGCCCTATGATCGCGCCCCATGGAGCCAAAACAGTCGCGTGGGTCGTTTAACCGCCCTGACGCAACTAATGGCCGGACAACACCCCTTGTTGCCGCTGTCGCCGACGCCTCCCTTGATCATCACCTCGGCGCGCGCCTTCTTACAAAAGAGTTTGCCCAAACGACGCTTCATGACCGCTATGCGCGTCCTGCGCGCCGGCCAACTGATCGAGTTGGACAAGCTCCTGCAAACCTGGGAGGAAAACGGCTACGAGCGGGTGAGTGTGGTGGAAGCCGCCGGACAGTATAGCCAACGCGGCGGCATCATTGACATTTTCCCCACCGCTTCCCTCTATCCGGTACGGCTGGAACTATTCGGCAATGAAATTGAAACCATGCGCCACTTCCATCCGGCCACGCAACGCTCGGTAGGGGCGGCCGGCGCCTTGGCTATGGTCGTCATTCCCCCGGCGCGCGAAGGCTTGCCGGCGGACGCAGTGGCTGTAGGCCGACAATTACAGGCATCAGCTACCCTGCGCGAGGATGAACTGCCTGCCTGGCAAGATGATATCGCCGATCTGGTGCGCGGCGCGCCGACCCCTTATCTGGAATATTACCTGCCGCTCATGTATCCCCAACCGGCCAGCCTGCTCAACTATTTGCCGGATAAACATCTGGTGGTGGTAGATGATTGGGGCGATCTGACGCAGGCTGTGCGCGATTTGATGGGACACGCCGCCAGTGTGGCGGGTGATCAACTCAGTTTGCCGCCCGGCTACCGTTCACCGCTATTTGAATGGGAGATGCAGGCCGCCCGCCTGCTGGAGAGCCGGGTGATCGTCTTGGGCCAGCCGGGGTCGCCAGATCGGCCGGCGGCTGAATTGAAGCCGGAGCAGGCGCTGGAGTTGATGGATGTCTTGCAACCCGGCTCCCGCCACGGCGGACAGGTGCGCCCTTTTATCAATGAGTTGCAGCGCGCGCATGATTTGGGGGAGCGCGTGGTCGTCGTGAGTCGCCAGGCGGAGCGTCTGGCGGAGTTGTGGCGGCAGGCGCAGTCGAAAAGAACGGACGGGCTGCCCCTGACGCCGGTGGAAGCGGTGACAAGCTTGCCGCCGCCAAGCAGCCTGACTTTTGTGCAAGGTAGTTTGCCGGAAGGGTTTAACCTGGAGGAGGAAGAAGGGCGGCCGTTGCGGCTGCGGTTGTTGACGGACGCCGAGGTGTTTGGCTGGAACCGGCCGACGCCTCAACGTCGCCGCGCGCCGCGGGCTATCGCGCCGGAGCGTTATTTTGCCGATATTGAGCCGGGCGATTATGTGGTGCATGTCGAGTATGGAATCGGCCGATTCGTCGGTCTGGTTGTGCATAGTATCGGCGGTAGCGACCGCGAATATCTGCAACTGGCTTATGCCAATCAGGACATGCTGTACATCCCGGTGCATCATGCCGACCGTTTGAGCAAATGGCTGGGGACGGATGAACGTCCGCCGGCTTTGCATCGCGTCGGCGACAAGGCCTGGCGGGCGGCCAAGAGTAGCGCGCAGCGAGCCGTGCGCGAGATGGCCGACGAGTTGTTGGCGTTGTATGCCACGCGAGAGGCGCAGGTAGGGCACGCATTTTCGGCCGATTCCGATTGGCAGCATGAGCTCGAAGCCGGCTTCCCTTACCAGGAAACCGAAGACCAATTACGCGCCATCCTGGAAGTCAAAGCCGACATGGAACAGCCGCGCCCCATGGATCGCCTCATCTGCGGCGATGTCGGCTACGGCAAAACGGAAGTCGCCTTGCGCGCCGCCTTCAAGGCCGTCGCCGATGGGCGGCAGGTCGCCGTCCTCGTGCCCACCACTGTCCTGGCCCAGCAACATTACAACACGTTCTCCGAACGTCTGCGCCCTTTCCCCGTCAAGGTGGAACTGCTCTCCCGCTTCCGCTCCCCACGCCAGCAAACCGAAACCCTCCAACTTTTGCGCGAGGGACAGGTGGACATCATCATCGGCACGCATCGCTTACTGTCTGAAGATGTCTCTTTCAAAGACCTGGGCCTGGTCATCATTGACGAAGAGCAGCGTTTCGGCGTCGGGCACAAAGAGCGTCTCAAGCAACTGCGCACCGAAGTGGATGTGCTAACCATGACGGCCACCCCTATCCCGCGCACGCTTTATATGGGTCTCTCCGGCCTGCGCGACATCAGTCTCATCGAAACGCCGCCGGCCGAACGCCTGCCGGTGCAAACCTATGTCGGCCCGTTCGATGAAAAACTTGTGCGTCGCGCCCTCATGCGGGAACTCGATCGCGGCGGTCAGGTCTTCTTTGTCCACAATCACATCCAGACGATTGACGCCAGCCTGGCTTATGTGCGCCGACTGGTTCCCGATGCCCGCCTCGCCATCGGTCATGGGCAAATGGAGGAGCGCAAACTGGAAGAAGTGATGAGTCGCTTTGTCCTGGGCGAGATTGATATCCTGCTCTCCACCACCATCATCGAAAGCGGCCTGGATATTCCCAACGCCAATACCCTCATTGTGGATCGCGCCGAGTTGTTCGGCCTGTCGCAACTCTACCAACTGCGTGGGCGCGTCGGACGCAGCAACAAACGCGCCTACGCCTACTTCTTCCATTCCCCCTGGGGGCAGCTAACGCCGGAAGCGCGCGCCCGTCTGGAAGCCATTGATGAGCATACCCAACTTGGCGCGGGCTATGCCCTGGCTATGCGCGATTTGGAAATCCGCGGCGCGGGCGAATTGCTGGGCGCTAATCAGAGCGGACATATCGCCTCTGTCGGCTTTGATCTCTACACGCGTATGTTGGCCCGCGCAGTCAAAGCGGCCAAAGCGGCGCTGAAGGGTGAAACTCTGACGCTGGATTTGCCGGAAGTGGTGTTGATCGATCTGCCTCTGGCGACGTATATTCCGGTGGATTACATCCCCGACAACTCGTTGCGACTTCGGCTCTATCGGCGTTTGGCGGGATTAGAGACGTTGAAAGAGATTGATGAAATTGCGGCGGAATTGGCCGATCGCTTTGGGGCGATTCCCGACCCGGTGGATAACTTGTTCTACCAGTTACGCATAAAAATCCTGGCCGCCCAGGCTGGGGTGACCACCATCACCACCGATAACCGGCAAATTCATTTGCGTTTTAATATCGAGGGTCTAAACCGTCACGCCCTGCAACGTTATTTAGGTGTGTCGGTGCGTGTCAGTCGCAGCGGGGCGTGGCTGCTCACCGAATCCGGCACGCACGCCTGGCAGGTGCACCTGGTGCAAATCCTGGAAAAATTGGCTGCGCTAGGGTCAGGCAAACTGGCTCTGCCGTCAAACGCCCCTTAACTGACCGACTAGGTTTTGACCTCCAACAAGACCCGTCGTATCAACGGCTCCAGGCGCGGCAAATCTTCCACAGCTGACTTCCACACCAATTCCACGTTCACCGTAAAGTAATCATGAATCAACTTGTCCCGCATCCCGGCCATAGCTCGCCAGGGCGCTTCGGGATACTTCTCGCGCACCGAAGGCGGTATAACCTTGGCAGCTTCGCCAATAATCTCGAAGGCGTGTATGACAGCGTAAACGGTGCGCTCATCTTGGGCAAACTGCGCGTACGTCATGCCTTCAACAAAATGCATCACCTTCTCGATAGCATTCAGGATATCTTCGAGGCTATCTACGTATGAGCGCGCAGCTTTCATATTGAGATGACCTCGCTGGCGATACGCTCTTTTATGGCGGGTTTCAAGGTGTCAGGCATAACTAGGTCTACCTTGACTCCTAGAGTATCTGTCAGGTGATCTTCCAGCTCTATGAACTTCAATAGACTGGGTGACTCATAGAACGTCACCAACACATCCACGTCGCTGCCGGGGCGCTGTTCGTGGCGCACATACGAGCCAAACAGACCCAATGATTTCACCTCGTACTGTTGGGTGAGCAAGGGCAATTGCTGGCGTAGCCTGGCTACCAGCTGGATAAGTTCCACATTTTGTTGCATAACCATTCTCTATTCTATGCGATGCGGGCGGCTGTTTCCGCCAATTGCCGGGCCTCGTCTAGTTCGGGCAGGGATTGCCCTTTGGCGCTGATCCAACGCACCCGATATTGGAATAGCAGGTGATCGAGCTGTTGCCAGAGTTCGTGGTTGGTCAGCGGTTGCCCGTCGGCTTTGCGCCATTGGCGTTGTCGCCAGCCGGGCAGCCAGCGTGTCGCGCCCTGGAAAACATAGTCGGAGGTGGTGAAGAGTTGGACATTGTCGCCAGGGTTTAGCAGACGTAACCCTGAGAGGGCGGCGATTAGTTCCAGGCGGTTGTTGGTGGTCTGCTCTTCGTGGCCGCTGAGTCGGCGGGTTTGTCCCTGGAAGGTGAGGATGGCGCCCCAGCCGCCGGGCCCGGGGTTGCCCAGGCAGGAGGCGCGCAGGTAGAGGTGGGGAGATTCGGCCGAAACTTCTACCCCCGGCGTGATGGATAAACGCGCCTCTCGCGCCAATTCATCCACCCGTTCATTCAGGACATCCCCCGTATGGCCGCGCACCCAATGCCAGGCAATTTGATGCTCGCGGGTCAGACTCCACAGTTGACGCCATAGCGCCAGGTTCGCCACTTCTCTGCCCCCCTTGTGCACCCAACCCCGCGCCGCCCACTTCGCCATCCACTCCGTCACGCCAAGCCGTAAATACTCCGAATCGGTGTAGAACTCAATCTCACATGGCCGTTTGAGCGTCTCCAAAGCCGCCACTGCCGCCGTCAACTCCATCTGGTTGTTGGTGGCGTGGGGCGTCTGGCCGGTGAGCACCTTCTCATGCGCGCCCGCGCGCAAGATCGCCGCCCAGCCGCCATACCCCGGATTCGGGTCGGCGGCGCCGTCTGTGTAAATGGTGACTTTTGTCATACGAGTGGAAAGCGGCCAGGCGTCTCAGCGACCGAGCGCCGCCGCCATCTCAGCCACGCTGGTGAATTTGACGCGTGGGCGTCCCTGCGCCTGCCCGCGAGCCATCTCCAATTCATCCAGGCGTTGCCAATCGGCGTAGCTGAAGAAAAGGGGCTGACGTTCGCGCAGGAAAGCTTCGGCCGATTCCGGCGTGGGGTCTGACGGCTGCAAGACAAGGCCTTGCGCCACATCTTCCAGCATGTGCGTGACGGTTTCGGCCGCATCCGGTTTGTTGGTGCCGATGACGCCGCTTGGCCCGCGTTTGATCCAGCCGGCCGTATACTCGCCCGTCACCGGCGCGCGACTGTCCGGGTCAATGACGCGTCCTTCCTGGTTCAGGATCACACCCCATTTGGCATGGAAAGGGACGTCCGGTAGTGGCACGCCCATATAGCCGATAGAGCGAAAGACCAATCCGACAGGCAACGTTTCATAACGGTCGGTGGGGCGGGATTGCAGTGAGCCGGAGTCGGTAGCGTATAATTCGTTGTGAACCAGGCGCATGGTCGTCACCCGACCGCTCTCGTCGCCGAACAACGCCACCGGAGAAACCAGGAAACGCGCAAAAAGCCGGCGCGATTTGCCGGTGGGTTGGCGTTGGGAGTATTGCTGAATGATCTCTACCTTACGGAGCGTGGCCCGATCAGCTTCTTGAGCCAGCGCGGCCTGGCTCAGGGGGTCGAGTTCCACCTCTTCGGGCAAGGTGAAGGTGTCGCAATCTTCCATTTCACCTAACTCTTTGATTTCCGGGGTAGTGAATGCCGCTTGCAACGGGCCGCGTCGCCCGATCATATAGACGGTTTTGACGCGGCTGTGGCGCAACGCTTCCAGGGCATAATCGGCGATGTCGGTTTGGGCCAGTTCTTCGGGGGTGCGGCAAAGGACGCGGCAGACATCTACCGCTACATTGCCGACGCCGACCACGGCCACGCTCTCTTGGGTGAGGTCAAATTGATAATCGCGGTAGTCGGGATGGCCGTTATACCAGGCCACGAAGTCAGTCGCGGGGTGGTGGTTAGCCAGGTCTGCGCCGGGAATGTTCAGGGCGCGGTCTGTTTGCGCGCCGGTGGTGAAGACGATCTGGTGGTAATAATGGCGCAAATCAGCCACCGTCACGTCGCGCCCCACCTCGACATTGCCGAAGAAACGGAAGCCGGGAGAGCGGGCGATGCGATCAAAGGCGGCGGTGACGGATTTGATTTTTTGATGGTCAGGGGCAACGCCATAGCGCACCAACCCGAAAGGGACGGGCAAGCGTTCGAGCATATCAACCTGAACGGTCAGGCCTTTGTCTTTAAACAGGCGTTCGGCCGTATAAAAGCCGGTGGGTCCGGCGCCGACAATGGCCACACGCAAGGGATTGTCGGCAGAACCAATGGGGGACATGGCAAGGCTCCTTGGCATGAATGGAAGCAGTGATTGTCAGCGTCAGGGGGGATGAAAAATGCCGCAGCCTGGCGCTGCTAAAAGGGGGAAATGAGGAGGATTCGGCCGAATCCTGTCTCATTTCCCCCTATTGCCAAGTGTACCAGATCACACGCCGACAGGCGAAGAGCCGTCAGACGTCTATTTCGCCATCACCGCCGCCAGCGAGTTGCACGCCGGACATGCGCCATCCGGACGGATAATGGCATAACCGGCCTGTGGATCGCCGGCCTGGTCGTAAAAAGTGAAGTCCACATTGTAGACAATCATCAGGCGCACTTTGCCGCTATTGGCTGACAAACTGGCGGCTTCCGCCAACCACTGCGCCTGCTCAACCACAGATGTGCCGCCGGCCCAGCTAAAATTGGCGGGCAAACCCGGGAAGCCTTCGCCGGAGAGGTAACCTAATTCGGTGAAGCAAGCCTTGCGCGCTCCGCCAAAGGCATTGTAATAAAGGTCGAGCGTCGAGCCATAGTACCAGCTATAGTGGCTGCCGCCGGGATGACCGGTGGCGGCGGCGGGTGAAGTTGCGCCGGCATTATGGTGAACGCCG
The DNA here is from genome assembly GCA_041918535.1 of Chloroflexota bacterium. Taxonomy (GTDB): domain Bacteria; phylum Chloroflexota; class Anaerolineae; order Promineifilales; family Promineifilaceae; genus DAOTXO01. The sequence continues at coordinate 13,041 of JAYRVN010000351.1, read as the reverse complement.
ATACAATCCATGTAACTGACCGCCCCGGCCGCTGCCATGCCGGCCATGTAACGATTGTCCGCCCAGGCATTGGTTCCGTTATCAAAACCGGTTGGCGCGGGCGCGCCGCTAATCACCAGGATATTGGCATTGGCCGCCTTGATGGCCTGGTAGGCGGGTTTGAGCATACTGTTGACATAAGTGCTGGGGCTGATCTCGCCTTTAGGCCACTCGAAGTCAATGTTCATTTCGTTCCAGACCTCAATGGCGTCGGGTGGATCGGCCAGGCCGGCCAGTCCGCCCATAAAGCTGACGAAGCCGTTGAAATCAATGCCGCCCGGGCCTGGGTACGTGGCAGCGCCGGTGACGCTGATGAGCACTTTGAAATCCTGGTTATGCCCACTGCGAATGAGACCGGCCACCGTTTCGGCCGAATCGCCCGACCGCCACTTGTGCTGAAACTTCACCCAGGTCATCCCCGAATTTTTCATCGTTGTGGGGTTGGCAAAACTTTGTGTTTGTCCACCCAAAGCAAACCCGCTTGGGGTGGGAACTGGCGGCGGCGTGGCGCCGCCGCCACCTCCGCCGGTCGAACCGCCGCCTCCGCCGGTCGAGCCACCGCCTCCGCCGGTTGAGCCGCCTCCTCCACCGGTCGAGCCGGCGGGAATCGTCAGCGTTTGCCCCACATAAATCCGATTCATGTTATAGATTTGGTTAGCCTGGACAATAGCTGCCACCGTTGTCCCGAATTGCGCCGCAATCCGCAAGAGCGTGTCGCCCGGTTGCACCACATAGGTGCTGCCGGGAGTCGGCGCGGGTGGCGGCGGCGGTGGCGTTGTGCCGCCGCCCGGCGATCCGCCAGGAACCGTCAAGGTTTGCCCGACATAGATCAGGTTCATGTTATAGATGTGATTAGCTTGAACAATGGCCGCCACTGTCGTCCCGAATTGCGCCGCAATCCGCGAGAGCGTGTCGCCCGGTCGCACGACATACGCGCCCCCCGGCGCCGGAGCAGGGGGAGGCGTCACGCCGCCTCCGCCAGAAATGGTCAAGACCTGCCCGGCATAGATGAGATTGGGATTGATAAGATGGTTGGCCTGAACGATTGCCCCCACTGTTGTGCCGAAGCGTTGGGCAATGCCGACGAGGTTGTCCCCCGGCGCGACGGTGTAGGTTGTGGGGTTGGCGTCGGCCAGAGCTGCCCCACTGAATAGCCCCAGACACAGCAGCAGCAGAACCGCTTGTATGATCCAACGACCTTTGTTCATCCTAGGCTCCTTGACACGATACACCCCCGCCATCATCAGCGGATGGTCTCGGGTTGAATTGACGAAGTGTGTTAACAGCCCATTCCAGGACAGGCGAATGATGATGACCTTGTATCATTATAAAGCCCTATCCGCTGAATACAAACAAAAATTGCGTATACATTCAACCCCAGGATCGGGTATACTAGGGGTATATTCTTAGTTGGACCCGTATTAGCCACACTGATTATCTCAGGAGCAGCCCGCTATGGCAATTCTAGACCCTGTTTCTACACTTGATGCCGCTGATGCCCCCATGGAAGTCTCTAATACCATTTTAGATACGATTGGTCATACCCCGCTGGTTCGCCTGCACTCCGTGGCGCGGGACGTTTCCTGCGATGTGTTGGCTAAGGTCGAGTTTTTCAATCCCGGCGGCTCTGTTAAAGACCGTATTGGCCCGACCATTATTGAAGATGCCGAACGTAACGGCCTGCTTAAGCCGGGCGGCACGATTGTAGAAGCCACCTCCGGCAACACCGGCGTCGGTCTAGCGATTGCGGCAGCCGTCAAAGGGTATAAGTGCATTTTCGTCATGCCCGACAAGATGTCATTGGAGAAAATCCGTCTCCTGCGCGCGTTTGGCGCGCGCGTGGTGGTGACACCCACCGCCGTCGCGCCGGAAGACCCCCGCAGCTACTATTCGGTGGCGCGGCGGCTGGTCGAGGAAACACCTAACGCCGTGCTGGCCAATCAGTATCACAACCCTGTCAATCCTCAGACGCATTATGAAACCACCGGGCCGGAAGTCTGGCAGCAAACGGCCGGTCGTGTAACGCACTTTGTGGCGGGCATGGGAACCGGCGGCACAATCTCCGGCATAGGGCGTTATCTGAAAGAGCAAAACCCTGCCGTGCAAGTGGTGGGGGTGGACCCCGTCGGCTCTATCCTATATGAGCTACACCGCTCTGGCCGTTATACCAAGGCGGAAAGTTACAAGGTGGAAGGCATTGGCGAAGATTTCTTGCCCACCACAACCGATATGAAGGTGATTGACACGGTGGTGCAAGTGAATGATCGCGAGAGCTTGCTTACCACTCGGCGACTGGTGCGTGAGGAAGGGCTGTTCGTGGGCGGCTCGTGCGGGGCGGCAGTGGCCGGGGCGCTGAAATATGCGCGTGAACATAACCTGGGGCCGGAAGATGTAATGGTGGTTTTGCTGCCTGATTCCGGCTCGCGCTATTTGAGCAAGATATTTGACGATGATTGGATGCGCGAGAACGGTTTTCTGGAGCGGGCCTGGGTGGATTTTCGCGCTAGTGACATTCACGAAGCCAAGCCCAGCGGAGAGTTAATGACCGTGCATCCGGACGATGCGCTGGTAGATGTGGTGAAGTTATTTAAGCAGTATAACATCTCGCAGATGCCGGTGGTGGATGACGACCAACGCTTGTTGGGCATTGTGACGGAAGTGAGTCTGCTCAAGCATTTGCTAGAGACTTCCAGGCATACGCGGGATGAGACGGTAGCGCCGATCGTGGATCGGAATGTGGCGGTGGTTCGGCCGAATACCCCTCTGGAATCGCTCATGGGCATTTTCAGCCATGGTGATGTCGCCATCATCGCCGTTGAGGGCAAAGTCCAAGGGATTCTCACCAAGATTGACATCCTGGATTTCCTATCAGCGCGACTATAAGGTTTCGGCCGAAAAAGTTGACCGGTACCCTCGATATTGGTAGAATCTTAATTGCCGCCGAAGTGGCGAAACTGGCAGACGCGCTACGTTCAGGGCGTAGTGGGGGTTCCCTCATGTGGGTTCAAATCCCACCTTCGGCATCCTGGCTCCAGAATTTCTGGAGCCTTTTTGTTTGAGAAAGTTTGCACAAACCAGTATAATATCCTCGGCATGACGTTTAGTTGAAAGGGACACGCCTATGAATGTATTAATTATGGCTAGTTTAATCGCTCTCGCCGTCTTAGGGCTGGGGTTCTTGCTCATGGCGATCGTCGTACGCGTTAGCCATGCCGTTGTGCAAAACCAGGCCGACATAGAGCGACAAGCAAAAGAAAAGAAAACTGCTAACCCAAAAACCACGGCGGGTCACACCATTGTGGCCAACGCCTCGGTCGCGGACCAACTCAAGCAAGCGCTTACGCTCTCGGCTAAGCGCGCTGCCGCGCTGCCGCGAGGCGGCAACCTCGGAATTGGCCGCGCCGACACCACCGACGCCCGGCAGAACAAGAAGGTCTCCAGCCTCGGCGTAGCGACCGATCCGACCTCGGCGGTGAAGATCGCCGAATTTCACACCTGGCAGGGCTTGCAGTACACGCCGCCCAGCGCAGCGCCGGCCCGGCCGGCTGCTCCGCCCGCCCGCCCCACCGCGGTTGCCCCGTCGTCTGCCGCCCCGGCTGTGACCCTGATTGAAATTACTGACGATATGTCGCCGGCAGACAAGCGCAAGGCCATCATCGCCAATGCCAAAGCCCAGGCGGCTGCGGCTAAGCTGGCTAAGGCGGATGGCGGCGCTGCGCCGGCGACCGAAGAACTGACAGCTTTGGGCGCACCGGCGCCGCGTCCCCAACCAATGAGTGTCGCGCCGCCCGATATTGCGCCGCCGGTATTGATTGAAGTAACTGAGGCGATGTCTCCGGCCGAAAAGCGTAAGGCGATTATCGAAAATGCCAAGGCGCAATCCGCTTACAGCAAGGCGTTGAAGGCGGCCGGTTATGCGCCGGCGTCAGCCGAGGAAAGGGCTGGGACAGCGCCGGAAGTTGAAATGGTTTCGGCCGAAATTGCGCCCCCGCCAATCACCGCGCCGGCAGCCGATGTCCCCCCGCCCCCCCGGCTGATCGCTATCACACCCGGCATGGATCCCGCCGCTTTGCGCCAGGCGCGAATCAACAACTCGAAAACCCTCTCCGCTTATCGCAAACAGTTAAAAGAGCTTGGCATCGATCCGCAGTCGGTGAACATTGAAGAACCATAGCCCTCGATAGCATACTACCCGTCGAGCAACACAAACGGCGGGGGCGTTGCTTGAAAACGCCCCCGCCGTTGTGTTTTCCAGTTACCGGCGCGCCCTTCTTAAGGCGACACTGACAGCCGCCCTCGGCTCGTCTGCCAGATGGCCAGGACCGCCGCCAACCACAAGCCCACTCCCCACACCGAGACGGAGTTGCCCGTAGCGTCCATCTGACGCAACGTCACAGCCATCGGCACAAAGGCGATGTGCGCCAGACGCAGGACATACAAACCGCCCGCCTGACTGCTGACCGCCACCAGGCCTTCCTCAGTGAAATAAGGGAAGGCGCTCTGTGCGCCGTTCAAGGTTGGCCCATCATCGGCCGGATACACGTCAAAATAGGCGTCTTCGATTAGCTCCAGACCGGGGTCGCCATCATCATTCAAGCGCAAGACGCGCAGGCCGGCGGTATTATTCGCCTGATACACAAACCGTCCCCGCGCAAACAGGTTGTGATCAATCGCCGCCGTGCTCGCCACAAACCGGCGCTCGACATACGGCGCATCCAGGTTGCTCACATCCCAAATATAAGTTGTGGTGTTAACGCCGCTCTGTAATTCATCTCCGGTATCAGCCAGCAAGAAGTGGCGTTGATCGGGCGCCAGCCCACCCTGAAATGTGTAGCCGCGACCCACATAATCCGTGCGTGAGATCATCAACGGCGCAAACTTGTTGCTGACATCCACAATGGTTAGCGTGTCTTCATTGGCATTGAAACAGACTTCGTGATCGTAGTAATCACGATCCGGCCCATGATAGATTAGACACTGGGCTGCCTGGGTAAAACCGTCACCGCTGAAACACCCGCCAAAGACAGGGTATGACGGGTTGCTGAGGTTGATCATGTGCAGACCGCCGTTACAATTCAGACCGCTGCCGCGTAGGCCGACGGCATAGGCAAAATGAGTCTCCTGGTCAATAGCGATATTCTGCGCTTGTCCTGCGCCGCCGTAATAAGCTGATTCGGTGAGCGTGACCGGAAGATCGGTTCGGCCGATTAATGGCCGCAACGCCGCCAAATCCAACACCTGCATCCCGTGCCCTGCAATCTGCGCCACGATCAAGGCATAGCGCTCATATACCTTCAGCGCGCGCGGTCCTTCCCCCACATGACTGGGCAATTCCGCCACATAGATCGGCGCACGCGGATCGGTCACATCCACGAAAGCCGTCCCGTTTGTGCGGCCCAAGATCGCATAGCGATGACCGGTGACGGCATCATCCCAGCCCCACACATCGGTCGCGCTGCCGCCGCCGACCCCCTCAAGGGGCAAGTGCGCCAGGAGATTGATGTTGCGGCAAGGGTAAATGTCGGCATAGCCGGCCACACAGTCGGCAGGAGTTTCGGAGGTTGTGGTCGGTATGGCATGGACAGCGATTGGCTCATGCGCCAGACTCATGCTGCCTCCCAGCACCAGCCAGAGTAATAGCCAGCGTAACTTCAGCGTAAATGGCATAGTCATCCTCCCTGAGCCGGTTAAACCCGGCGGTCGCCTGACGGTCTGCGCCCCCCCGCCGGGGAAGTGTCAGGTCACTCAGGCAATGTCTCAAGTCCATCTGCCACCATTCTAGCGCGAATCAAACGCCCCCTGGGTGAAATGTTTGCGAATTACCGGCGTTCGCCGCCGTTGTCGGCGGCCCGTTTCGGGACGAATCTTAGCATTCCGCCCTGCAATTGGCGAATAGCCGGCTGAGTGACCATGACGTAGATAGCCCGCATAGGTTACAATCGAGCCGTTTGGCTCAAACTGACGCTGTTCTTATGTTCATCGGCTAAGGTATCCGAGTGAGACTATGGCCCGAACAGGCAAGAATGGGAGATGTTCGCTAACTGCTCATGGAAGACAAATTGGTCAGCGCTCTAATAGACCCCCGCGCGCGTGAACGAGAATACTTGTTGGCGATCGGCCACGCCCTGACGGCGCGTTTAGACTTGAATGAAGTTCTACGGGTCATTCTCGTTGCCTCAACGCAATTGGTATCTTCCAAGGCAGGCATTGTCATTTTGGCAGAGCCGGCGTTGCAATCCTTTCGTGTGGCCGCCATTTACGGCGTTCCGGGTCGGGTAGTGGAGAAGTACAGCGGGCTGGTGCAAGCTGTGACTTATGCCGAAGGGTGTGAACGCGAGGTGTTGGCTGAGGTGACGCAATTTGTGAAGCAGATGGCCGAGGAGACGGACCCCGGCCTGGTGGAGTCGCTGGGATTGCCCATGTTCGACGGGGATGCGCTGATTGGGGTGTTGTTTGTGTTCCATACCCACCGGTACTTCATCACAAGCGGTTACGCCCGTTTCTTGCAGAGTTTCGCGGCGCAGGCGGCCACGGCGGTTAAAAATGCGCGTTTGTACGAAGTGGTGATCACCGAGAAGAAACGATTGGATGCGATTCTGGAACAAAGCGCGGATGGTGTGATGATTCTCGATCCGCACTTGTTGATCACGGTTTTTAATGCGACCTTGAGCCGGATGACGGGTATTCCGGCGTCTGAGGCGATCGGCCGATCCCATCATGACGTTTTTCGCTGGCACACCTTGCGCACGGAAACTGATCTACAAACCGCGCTGGCGAACGGTTGGCCCTTGCCCGGCGCGGCGCACCTTTATGTGGAGGGCGACTTGTTACGGCCCGGCGGCGCGCTGATCAGTTTGGGTGTAACGTATGCCCCGCTTGTCAACGACTATGGTTATATGGCCGATATTATCGCCAATGTGCGCGACCTGACGCGCTATCGCGAGGAAGAGCAGTTGCAGAAGACGTTCATTTCGGTGATCAGCCACGAGTTAAAAACGCCCGTTTCTATCATCAAGGGGTATGCGGAGACGTTGCGCCGTCAGGATGCCAACTGGTCGCCCGCGGTGGTGGATGAGTATCTGGCCACGATTGAAGAAGAGGCTGATCAACTCACTGATTTGATCGATAACTTGCTGGAGGCGTCGCGCTTGCAGGCCGGCACATTTAGCCTGAATATGACGCCGGACTTATCGTTGGCGGCGGTGGCGCGAAGCGTGGCGCGCAAATTTGGGCCGCAGTTGACGGGGCACACAATCAAGTTGGAGTTTTCGGCCGATTTTCCTGAAGTGACCGGCGATGAGCGGCGACTCACCCAAGTGTTCAACAACCTCGTTAGCAACGCCATCAAATATTCCCCTGCCGGCAGTGAAATCCGCATTTGGGGCGAGGTTTACCCGGAGCATGCCACAGTCTCCGTCCGTGATAGCGGCATTGGCATTCCCGAATATGAACGACACCGCATTTTTCAGAAGTTTTCGCGCCTGGACAATGCCCTCAGTCGCAAAACAGAGGGCGCCGGCCTGGGACTGTATTTGACCAAAGCCATTATCGAGGCGCACGGTGGGCGCATCTGGTTCAGTGATAATGGCGATGCGCCCGGTACCACCTTTACCTTCTCTTTACCCCGTCTCTCAGACGCCGCAGCCCAGGTTTGATGGTGCACGAGCCGGTTTTCAATTAGAATAGAGCCTACCCGGCCATGCGGAGGGAGGCCAGGAGAGCATCCCGGCAAGCTGAAAGGCGACTCCGACGACTTTTTCGGCTAGGCTTACTATAATCATCCAGCCTCGCAGGCTGTCGGAAGGGCAACGGAACGGCCTGGGGGTTGTCCGGCGCCTGAAACGGTGACTTGGGTGGCTTTAAGCACAGGAGACTTCATGCAAACACAAGTGACATGCCCACAATGCCGCGCTCCCGTCGCGGTTGAGGTTCATCAAATTGTGGATGTTGGCCGTCAGCCTGCACTGAAGCAGGCTCTACTGGCGGGAACGCTCAATATCGCTGTTTGTTCCAAATGTGGTTGGGGCGGCCAACTGGGCATGCCGCTGGTTTATCACGACCCGGCGCATGACTTGCTGATTAGTTTTGTGCCGATGGAACTCAATCTGCCGTTGCAAGAGCAGGAACGTGTGATCGGGCAAATGGTGCGCCAGGTAGTAGATAATACGCCCCAGGAAAAGCGCCGGGCGTATATGTTGCAGCCTCAGCAGATGTTCCGCTATCAAACCCTGTTGGAAAAGGTGTTGGAGACGGAGGGTGTTACGCCAGAGATGATTGCGCGACAACGTGAGCAGGTGGCCTTGCTGCGCCAAATGCTGACGACCGAGGGGGACGCGCTCACGGCGCTGATCGAGGATAACCAGGATAAGTTGGATGCGCTATTTCTGTCGTTGCTGCAATCGGCGCTGGAGTCGGCTGTTCAGGAGAATCGCCGGCCGGAATCGGTGACTCTGACCAATCTCCAGGCGCGGCTGTTGGACGAAACGCCGGCCGGGCGGCAGTGGCTTAAGCAGCGCGTCGCCTTGCATGCGTTTGACCAGGAAGCCCGGCAGGCGAATGGCTTGACGCCCGACTTGCTGCTCAAGCACATTTTGGCGAACAAAGAGGATGCGGCGGTTTGGGAAGCGGTGGCGTCGGCCGGCAGCGCCGGTTTGTCCTACGAGTTTTTCAGTTTGCTCTCGCAAGAGGTGGAAAAAGCGGCGCGCAACCGCAATAAGCCGTTGGTAACGCAGCTCACGGAGATGCGCTCGCGCTTGCTGAATCTGTATGACGCCATGCAGGCGGCATCGAAGAGGGCGCTTGAGGCGGCTAACGAGACATTGCAGGCTTTGTTGCGCGCGCCGGACAAGGCAGCGGAGGTGTTAGCCCGGTTTGATGAGATTGATGACACTTTTCTGTTTGTCTTGAATAGCGCCCTAGAGCAAGCCGAGACTAACAAACGGCCGGATTTGGTGGCGGCGTTGACCGAGGTGGAAGAGGCGGTGAGCCTTGTGGTACAGGAAGGGATTCCGGAATCGGTGCGGTTTGCCAGCCATTTGCTGATGTTGGATTCGGCCGAATCCGTCCGCCACATTCTCGACAATAACCCCGAAATGGTCAATCAAGAGCTTCTGTCCGTCCTCGCCGGACTGGCGCAAGACAACGAGGGCGACCCTAGCCTGGCTGCGCGCGCACGCCAACTGCAAAGCCTGGTGGCGATGAGAATGAAGAGGTAACCTTCAGGCTGCCAAACGGACGCCTGGCGGGTTGGCCGGATAGGCTCTGGCCGGCCCGCTGCTTTTCAACCCGCGCTTTGTGTCAAAGTCGTGAAGACATCTTCCAGGGTGGGGATGTCGCTGTTGACGGCCCGGATTGTCACCTGATAGGCGCGCAAACAATCCAGCATTCGGGTGAGCTTATCGCCGTCTTCACTGGCGCGAAACTGGATTTCATGGTGGTAAATGACCAAATCCGGGTCCAGCCGGCGCAGGCTCTCCACGGCATCGCCCGGCAAATGGTCGAGCGCCACCGTATAATGGCGATAGGGCTGAAGTTGCTGACGCAACGCCTCCGGCCGGCCAATGGCGCGAATGGCCCCCCGGTGCATGACGGCTATCCGATCACACAGCTTCTCCGCCTCCATCAAATTGTGGGTGATGAGAAAAACTGTCACCCCCTGGGTATCCATCAGGCGCAGGATCAGGGTGTGCAAACGTTGGGTTGCCATGGGGTCCAGGCTCCGGCTCGGCTCATCCAGAAAAAGCAGGCGTGGCCGGTGCAGCAGGCTGCGGGCAATCGCCAGGCGTTGTTTCATGCCGGACGAATAGTTGCTGAAGCGCTCGTCGGCGCGCTCATCTAAATCCACTTCCGCTAGCAACTCTGCCGCGCGCTGACGGGCGGCGGCTTGTGGCAATCCGTACATGGCGGCGAAAAACTCCAGGTTTTGCCGGCCGGTGAGCCGCCAGAAAAAACTGCGCTCGTCGGATACAACCAGCCCCACAGCGGCGCGGATGGCGGCGGTGTGGCTGATCGGATAGCCGCTGACCGTAGCCTGGCCGCTGCTCGGCCGAATCAAGGTGCATAAAAGCTTGACCAGGGTGGTTTTGCCGGCGCCGTTCGGCCCTAGCAGGCCAAAAAGCTCGCCGTCGGCAACACTCAGACTGACATCCAGCACAGCCTCAATGCCGGCGGGTTTGGCCAGGCGGCGCCAACCGCGTGGTTGCTCAAAAACCTTGCTCAAATGATCTGCCTCAATGGCTAGACCGGTCATGCTCTCATCCTTGCTGTGCTTAGTTTCGTCAAGGCGGCGCGTACGCCGGCAATATGCGCCGGCCCGGTGCGACAGCAGCCGCCGATGAGAGTGGCCCCGGCTGCATACCAGGTTTGCGCCGCCTGACCAAATTCGGCCGAATCCCTTTCCCCGCGCCATGTTTGTTCGACGGCGGCATATATTTCGCCCGAATTGGGATAAACCAGGATAGACCGGGTCGTGGCCTGGCGCGCAGCGGCGATCAGGCCGGGAATCAAGCGCGGCGGTGTGCAATTAACCCCAACCGCTACCACCTGGGGGAATGCCTCCAGCCAAGCCAGGCCATCCGCCAGCCGTGTGCCGTCGCTAATCTGGGTCTCATTGCGGCAACTGAAACTGAACCAGGCCACGCGATCGGGCGTCTGAGCCAGCAGTTGGGCCAACGCTTGAGCTTCAGCCAGAGAAGGGATCGTTTCGCAGGCCAAAATATCGGCCGAACTGTCCGCCAGAACCTCCCAACGCTGTCGGTGGAAATCCATCAATTCGGCCACGCTGAGATCATACGCGCCGGTATACTCTGCCCCGTTTGCCAGATACGCCCCATAAGGGCCGATGCCGGCTGCGATAAGCGGGCGCAGCCGCCCGGTCGCTGGCGATTCGGCCAAGAATTGAGCGCGAGCCTCCTCGGCTAGTTGCACGGTCAGGCGCAAGCAGGCGTTGATTTGCGTTTCGCTCAACCCGCGCGCCCGCAAGCGTTGCGGCGTCGCCTGATAGCCGGCTGTAATGAGGCAATCGGCGCCTGCCCGCAAATAGTCGAGATGCACCTGGCGGATGGCCGCCGGCGATTCTAGCAAGACCCGCGCCGACCACAAAGGATCGCGCAAATCGTAGCCGCGCGCTTCTAGTTCGGTAGCCAGGCCGCCGTCAATAACAAGAAACCCCTGGTGTTCCAGGTAGGGGGCGAGAGGATTGGGCGGGGGCATGGATGGCGGGTGGCAGGAGGGCGATTCGGCCGAAATAAGGTCGTCTCAGCCTGATAAACCCCAGCCGTCGGTCAGCCGGTTACTCTTCCTGCCATTCCAACTCGATGTCGCCGATATGCACCAGGTCGCCGTCGGCCACGCCGGCCTGGCGCAAGGCTTGGCTGATGCCCATGTGTTCCAGGATGCGTTGGAAACGTTCGGCCGAATCCTCGAAATCAAAATAAGTCATGGCGGCAATCCGCTCAATAGCCACGCCTTGCACGCGCCAGAACGCCCCCTCGCGCGCGACGCGGAAGTATTCCGGCGGTGTGGCGGCGCGAATCACTATCGGCTCCAGCGGCGTCAGCGGCGCGGGCGGCAAAGCGGCCAGGATGCCCTTGATCTGATATAGCATCGCCTGAACCCCTTGCCCGGATACGGCCGAAATCGCGCAAAAGGTGTAGCCGGCTGCCTCCACTTCCTCCCGCACAATGGGTTCCCACGCCACCGCGTCCGGCAAGTCCAGCTTGTTCAGCACCACCAATTGCACCTTCGTCTCCAACCCCGCGCCATAGAGCGCCAGTTCTTGGTTAACTGTCGCCCAATCCTCCAGCGGATTGCGCGCGGCGCCGTCCAGCAAATGAATCAGGATGCGGGTGCGTTCGATATGGCGCAAGAAATCGTGACCTAGCCCCACCCCGGTCGCCGCCCCTTCAATCAAGCCGGGAATATCTGCCATCACGCACGTCTCTAGCTCATCTAGGGTTACCACGCCCAGGTTGGGCTGCAATGTGGTGAAAGGATAGCCGGCGATCTTCGGCTGGGCTGCGCTCACCACCGACAGCAGCGTGGATTTGCCGGCATTCGGGACGCCCACAATCCCCACATCGGCGATCAGTTTAAGTTCCAACCGCACCCATTTTTCTTGGCCCGGCTCGCCGCGCTCGGCTATGTGTGGCGTCTGATTGGATGGCGTGGCAAAACGCGCGTTACCGCGCCCGCCGCGCCCGCCCGGCGCCAGCGTGAAACGTTGGCCCGGCTCGGTCAGATCGCATAGTAGCGCGCCGGTGGCCTCATCCCGCACTAATGTTCCCGGCGGCGTTTCCAAGAGCAAGTCTTCGGCGGCCGCGCCTGTCTGGTTGTTTTTGCCGCCGCGCTGACCGTTGTTCGCCCGAAAATGTACTCGGCGGTGAAATAGCGCCAGACTGTTCAGCTTTGGGTTAACTTCCAGGATAATGTCCCCGCCTCGGCCGCCGTCGCCGCCGTCGGGCCCGCCGCGCGGCGCATATTTCTCATGGTGCAGGCTGACCGCGCCGTCGCCGCCGTTACCGCTCTTAACAAAGATGCGCGCTTCATCATAGAACATAGGTTAATGTCTCAGTCGCCGCCGCCGACTTGTCTGGCGGGGTGGTTGTTTGCTGGGTGTTGCGCCACAGGCCGAACACGCTAGGAGTTGTTATCCGCCAGCCGGCGCAAGGCAGCCAGGCGCGGGTCTAAGGTTTCCAATTGGCAGCCGCAAGGGCCTTCATTCAAGTTGGCCCCACACTCCGGGCATAACCCTAAACAGTCCGGTCGGCACAGCGGCTGAATGGGTATTCCCAGTAAACTGAGTTCCCGCAAGAGCGGCGCCAAGTCAATTACCCCATCTGCGCCCGCCACATAATCGCCTGCCGTCGCCGTCGCCGGCGGATAGTAAAATAGATCGTCCAATCCCAAAACCAAAGGAGATTGTATGTCGGCCAAACAACGCGAACATTCCGCCGGGAGTTGGCTGGTTAACTCGCCATGTACATATAACCCCTGCGTTGTGCG
>JAYRVN010000350.1:0-9375 GCA_041918535.1 Chloroflexota bacterium | reverse complement strand
TGGGCGTTCTCGTTGTCGTCTTGCCGCAACTCCATTCGAAAGTGTCCCGTGATAGCCACGTGCATGACAATTTGATCGAGAATAACAACCGCGAGAATTTTGCCCAGCCCGGGTCGGCGGCAGCCCTCGCGCCACGAGGAACCGGCTTGTTATTAATTGGCGCGGACAACGCCGATGTTTTCGGCAATACTATCCGCGACAACAGCAGCGCAGGGGTAGCCCTATATAGCCTGACGGTAGCCTACGCGGCCAATGAGATTGATGTCGGGCCAAACCCGGAGAACAACCACATCCACAACAACCTGTATACCCACAACGGCTATGATCCTACCGACGAGGTACGCGCGCTAGGCATACCCACGGGGGATATTTTGTGGGATGGTTCCGGCTGGGATAATCGCTTCGATGAGCCGGGCGCGACAGGCGGCTTCCCGCCCTTACTGCCGGGAAGCGGCTGGCCCACACCGGTGGCCCGGTCGTTTTGGCACGCGTTCCAATGGGTGGTGAAATTAGTCGGCTAGAAACCCGGCCTCAACCCCAGGCTCATTTCTTTCGGTCAGGCGAGCACCCCGACGCGTTGAGGTCAGCCTAAGCGCGACGTTGTTCCTGATTGTTACCGAGGCCGGACGCCGAATACGGCGCCCGGCCTCGATGTTTTGGGGCCTGTCGGGGGCAGGCCGTGTAGATGATTAGACGTTGGGCGGCAGACCTAAATCCTCCGGGGATTTTTCCTTGAGCAGCGGCTCGCCGGCGGCGTCGGGCGTGCGCGGCATGGCGGCCACCGCTTTTTCCTTAATTTGGCGGAACTTGTCGCTCAACGCCCCCAGGCGGGCGACCATTTCAGGGTCAGCCGTCATCTGGTCGGTTTCGTGATAGTAGGCGGCGACCATAGCCGCCATGGCCAGGGTGTCGCCGACGGCTACCTTGACCAGAAAGGCCAGGGCCAGGAGCGACAACGCGATCCAGGCGGCCAGGTTGGCAGCCCCGGTCAGGCCGATGATGAGAGCCACCGGGATAACGACAATGAGCAGAAGCAGGCCAAACGGCACAAAGCTGAGGAGCATGAGAGCTACGGCGTTTTTCAACAGGGGCTTCCAGGCTTGCGCATAGAGGACAAGACCTTCTTCGGCCGATTCCCAGATACTCTGTTCCTGTCGCCAAAAAGCGCGCGCCATAATCGCCTCGTCCATGTAATTCGTGGCGTAGCGCACAGTTCGTTCGACAATCTGCGCCAGGCCGCGCCCGACATCACCCGGAATGAAACGCAGCAGGCCAGCCACTGTGCCGGTGAAAGCGCGCACAACTCCATGCACCAACTGATCCACGACAAACATCACGCTTACTTCACCAAAACGACGCGCGACTTGTTCTTTGCCCCAGGCCAGTTGATTGGCATTCTTGGGCAGACCGCCGCTGACCAGCAACTCAGCCATCACCGAAAGGTGCGCCGCCTTGAGCAGATAGAAGAAGTAGCGATAGGCCAGATTGTATAACGGGCCGAAGCCGACCAATCCTAGAATGAGCACAATCCAGGATAGGAAGCCCGCAATCTGGCCGAGCAACCAGGCCAATCCAACTACTACGCCAAAGTAGGCCAAAGCCACTACCCAGAAGACAAGGTAGGCCGCCAGACGCACCGCCAGGATTGGCATGGTTTGTGTCACCAACCGGAATGCTGTGCCAATCTGCAAAGACTTCAACATGGTTATTCTCCTGAACCGATCAAGAAGTTGGCTGGTTGCCCGATGTATCAGCTAACCAGCTACTTATAGCCTGTCCGGAGGATCGGACGGCGCAGTCAGGAGACTGGCCTGGCAAGTTCTTCGGACAGGCTCATAGATAGCGTAGCACAAAAGGGGCGCGATTAGAAGGGGCAGTTTGCCTGCTTGGCGGCCGAGGCGCGATTCACTTCGGCAGAGACAGCCAGGGGTGCAGCCAGGCCAGGGCCGTGGCGGGGTTGGCTCAGTTGTTGATGATCACATAGACCTGGGGGCGCAAACCGGTCTCGGCGTAGAGGAATCGGCCGATCGCCCCAGCCATTTGCCCCGAAAGCTGCCGATTACTGACCCCGTGTACCTTAGCAACCCGCGCAATGGTCTCGCGCACCCCTTGGATCAGTTCGTGCTCCTGACTCAAGTCCATGAAACCTTCGGAGACGATGCCGGGCTCGCCGAGTAGCTCCGCTTCACTATTCAACCGGATAGCCGCCACAAAGAAGCCGGCCTGCGCCAGACGTTCGCGGTCGCGGATAGTGGAGATGCCGGCGTCCACCACAGCGCCGCCCTGGATAAAAACATAGCCGCCGGGCAGGCGTTCACCGATAGTCAAGCTGTCTTTATCCAATTCCACGACAGTCCCGTTTTCGATCACTGCCACCTGGTTGGGTTGAAAGCCCATCTGGTAGGCCATTTTGGCGTGTTGGACGAGATGGCGCAGTTCGCCATGTACCGGAATGAGAAATTTCGGCCGAACCAGATTTATCATCAACTTCATCTCTTCCTGGCTAGGATGACCCGACACATGCACATCAGCCAACCCTTCATACAACACTTCCGCCTTGCGTTGAATCAAGCCGTTGATGATCCGGTGCGTCATTTCCTCGTTGCCGGGAATGGTATGGGCCGACAAAACCACCGTGTCGCCGGGCTGAATCTCCAGATTGCGATGCCGTCCCCGCGCCAGACGCCCCAACACCGAGGTCGGCTCGCCTTGCGTCCCGGTCACGACAATCGCCACTTCCGCCGGCGGATACTGGTTGACTTTTTCCACCTCGATCACCATCTCATCCGGCAAATCCAAATAGCCCAACTCTTGCGCCATCTTGGTGTTATCACGCATGGAGCGCCCAGTGATCGCCAGTTTGCGGCCATAACGTTGCGCCACCGAGGCTACCTGCTGAATGCGGGAGATATGCGAGGCGAAAGTGGCGACAATAATCCGGCCGCGGGCGTTGGCAAAGAGTAGATCAAAAGCGGCCGAAACCGTTTTCTCCGAACGCATCCAGCCGGGCCGTTCGGCATTGGTGCTGTCCGCCACCAAACACAACACACCCCGCGCCGAAAATTCCGCCAGCTTGGCGAAATCAGGCGGCCAGCCATCTTCTGGAGTCTGGTCAAACTTATAGTCGCCCGTAAACACCACCATACCGACCGGCGTCGTGATGCCAAACCCTACACAATCCGGGATGCTATGGGTCATGTGAAACGGCTCAATCATGAATGGCCCAATAGTGAACACCCCCCCAGCTTGAATTCGGCGCAATTGCCAGCGCTCTGCGCCACGACCGCGCTTCAATTTCACTTCAGCCAGACCCAAGGTGAGCGGCGTGCCATAAACCGGCACATTAAAATCATCCAGGAAATAGTTGATCGCGCCCACATGATCTTCATGGCCGTGCGTCAACAACAGGGCCAGCACCTTCTCTTTGTTTGCCTTCAAATAAGTGTAGTCAGGGATGATAACATCCACCCCCAGCATGTCATTTTCAGGAAACATAATACCGGCATCAATGACAATGATTTGATTATCATATTCGAGGACCGTCATGTTTTTGCCGATTTCCCCACATCCGCCCAGAGGGATAATGCGAAGCTTTGAACTCATAGGAATACCTCAATCTTGCATAAAAACGGATGCCTGAGCAGCCGGACGTCGCGTATGACCGGCCGGAGGCAGTGGGTTAGCGTGCTGCAAGCGTGTTAAACGCGTAACCCAAACCAGATGACGAGAATCAAAATCACCTCAACCACAGCCAGGAAAAGGGCATAGGCCCATAAGGCGTATGGGGTAGCGCCGGCAGGGAGGACAAAGGGGCGCGTGGGCGCAGTGACCACACGCGCCACCGGGGTGTGCTGCCCAAAAGAGATGAGCGCTACGCTGATATTGTCCGAGCCGCCGCGCGCGTTCGCCAATTCGACCAGCATCTGGCCGGCCAGCTCGGGCGTTGTCTGACCTAGCGTCTCGGCAATTTCCGGGTCGCTGACGTGCCGGGTGAGACCGTCCGAACATAGCAATAAAAGATCGTCCGGCTCAAGCGACACGGTGAACAAATCAATGCGCGGGTCGCGCATTGAGCCGATGCTAAACAGGATCACGTTACGGCGTGGGTGATTGAGCGCCTCTTCTTCGGTGATGGCGCCTTCCTCCACCAGTTGGGCCACCAGGCTTTGATCTTTGGTGATTTGCCGGATTTGTCCCTGACGCCAATGATAGCAGCGACTATCGCCCACATTGGCGATTGTCGCCTGATTGTTAACAATTGCCACGGCCACCAGGGTAGTGGCCATGTTGGCGTGATGCTGATTGGCCGCTAATTGGCGCAAATCGTCATTGGCCGCCCGGATTGCCGCCTGTAGACGCTCGCCCACTTCCTGAGTTTCGTGGTCGGCCAAGTAGTAGGTGGTCACTTGCTCGACGGTGACACGGCTGGCGACTTCTCCGGCTTCCGCTCCCCCCACGCCATCGGCGACCAGATACAACCAGCCATGACTAGCCTTCTCTTCTTCTGAAGAAGGCTCCCAGGCGCTGACATAATCTTCATTGTGGTCGCGCACCATTCCAGTGTCGGTTTTGAGTACCGCGCTGACTTGAGTCACCGTTGACATACCGTCAATATATCACGGAGCAGTCTCTAGGGGCAAACGTTCGAAGCTTGAGGGGGTGGGTTGGTCTGCGCGCACACCAGTGGCTGCGGATCGGCAAAGCAATCTGGTCACAACGCTTGTCGGCGCTTTCACCAACGTGTTAGAATGCGGGCATGACACGCATCGTTTTTATGGGCACGCCTGAATTTGCCGTGCCCGCGCTTCAGGTATTGCTACAAACTCAGCGGGTGGTCGGGGTGGTTACCCAACCTGACCGGCCGGCCGGGCGCGGCCAGATTGTGCAGCCCTCGCCGGTGAAGGCGGCGGCGTTGGCGGCCAACGTTCCGGTTTACCAGCCGGTTTCCTTGCGCAAACCGGAATCGGCCGAATCGATTGCGGCCTGGCAACCGGAGATTATCGTGGTGGCGGCCTATGGTCAGATTTTGCGCCCGCATCTCCTGCAATTGCCGCCAAAAGGTTGTTTGAATGTGCACGCCTCGTTGTTGCCGCGCTGGCGCGGCGCTTCGCCGATTCAGGCGGCGCTGCTGGCGGGCGATACGCAAACCGGCATCAGCCTGATGCAGATGGATGAAGGCATGGATACCGGGCCGGTCTATGTGCAGGCGGCAATCCCTATTGC
Organism: Chloroflexota bacterium; assembly: GCA_041918535.1. Lineage (GTDB taxonomy): Bacteria > Chloroflexota > Anaerolineae > Promineifilales > Promineifilaceae > DAOTXO01. Next base: position 4,152 of record JAYRVN010000350.1, on the reverse strand, counting down.
GCCGAATGAGACGGCAGCCACATTGCATGACAAGCTGGCGGCACTAGGCGGGGAGGTATTGGCTCGTTATCTGCCGGCTATCCTGGCCGGGGAGTTGCAGCCCCAAGCTCAGGCTGAAAGCCAAGCGACGCTGGCGCGGTTGATCCGGAAGGAAGATGGCCGGTTGCGTTGGGAAGATTCGGCCGAATCTCTTGACCGCCATATCCGCGCCATGACCCCTTGGCCCGGCGCTTTCACCTTCTGGCGCGGCCAATTGCTCAAGATTCTGGCCGCCCATCCCGCGCCGGACCCATCGCCCTCGCCCGCCATACCGGGTCAGGTGACGGCCTGGGGCGATCACCTGCTGGCGGCGACCGGACAAGGCCGGCTGGCCCTTGACCGCCTGCAACTGGCCGGCAAACGCCCGTCAACTGCCGCCGAATTTCTCAACGGCCATCCCGACTTCAACGGGGCCTGCCTGGATAGCGCCGCCTGATCAGGCAGGGAAAGCCACACATGCACATCCTGGTATACGGCAGCGGCGCAGTCGGTGGTTATCTGGGCGGACACCTGGCGGCAGCCGGCGAGCGCGTCACTCTGCTGGCGCGGCCGGAAGCGGTAGCGCGGCTGCGGGCGCAGGGGCTGACGTTGGTCGGGCCGGGGCGCGAGCAGCGCCTCCACACACAGCCGCAGGCGGCGGCGACGTTGGCGGAAGGGCTGGATTCGGCCGAAAATCCCCCGGACCTCATCCTGCTCACCATGAAAGCCTACGCCGTTGCCCCCGCCCTGGTTGACTTGGTCGCGCATTTACCCGTTTTGCCCACCCTCATTTGCTTCCAAAACGGCATCGGCGTCGAAGAAGAAGTCCGGACGTCCCTGCCGACCGCTTGCGTTGTGGCCGGTTCCGTCACCACACCCTTGCGACTGAACAGCGACGGCAGCGTCGTCATCGAACACGCCGGTCGGGGGCTGGCGTTAGCGCCCACAGCTGACGCCGGCGACGCCCGACCCTGGGTATATCTTTTTCGCCGCGCCGGTTTGCCGACGTTGGCTTTGCCCGATTATCGCGCGCTCAAATGGTCCAAAGCGTTGCTCAACAGCCTGGCGAATGCCACCTCCGCCTTGCTCAATTGGTCGCCGGCGCAGGTGTATGGGCATGCCGCCCTTTTTCGATTGGAAATGGCTATGTTGCGCGAGATGCTGGCGGTGATGGATAGACTGGGGCTGACGGTGGTCAATTTGCCCGGCGCGCCGGCGGCGCATCTGGCCCTGGCGGCGCGTCTGTTGCCGACGGCAGCCTTGAAGCCGATTTTGACCCGGCTGGTAGGGCGTGGACGCGGCCAGAAGATGCCGTCGTTTCACCTGGATTTGAGCATCGGCCGAAAATTCAGCGAAGTGGTGTATCATAATGGCGCAGCGGCGCGCAACGGACAATCCCTTAACCTGCCCACCCCGGTCAACCGGGCGTTGGCCGACCTGCTCATGCAAGCAGCCCAAGGCGACATCCCGCGTGACCGCTTTTTTAACCGCCCGGCAGAGTTGCTGGCGGCGGTAGCCGGCTATCATTGAGGCGACAGGTATGTGGCAGCCCGAACAACCATTACGGGATGAGATCGTGCGGATCGGCCGCTTGATGTACGAGAAAGGTTTCATCTCGTCCAGTGAAGGCAACCTGTCCGCCCGTCTCGCCGCCGACCGCTTTCTGATCACGCCCTCCGGCCTGCACAAGGGCTTCCTGGAGCCGGATCATCTGCTAGTCGTGGACGGGACGGGCCGCGTCAGCGGCGCATATCCCCGGCGGCTCACGCCCACCAGCGAACTCCCCATGCACCTGGAGGCTTATCGGCAACGGCCCGACATCAGCGCAGTGATTCACGCCCACCCGACCAACGCCATCGTCCTCTCCATCGCCGGCATCCCCATCGCCGATTGCCTCATCCCGGAGGTGGTTGTACTCCTGGGCACAATTCCCACCACGCCCTACGCCACCCCCTCCAGCGCCGAAAACGCCCTGGCTATTCGCACCCTCATCTTGCAACACGATGCCATTGTTTTGCAGCGCCACGGCGCGCTCAGCGTGGGCGACACGCTCTGGCAAGCGTTCATGCGGCTGGAAATGCTGGAGCAAAGCGCGCGCATCGGCCTGCAACTGGCGCAATTGGGCGTCCACAATCCCCTGTCGGTGGCCGATATGCAGAAGTTGTTGGCGCTGCGCCGTCAGATGGGTCTGCTGCGGCCGGGTGAATCGGAGCGTTTTTGTGACCTGTGCGGGGTGTGTCATGACGGGCCGGCGCATCCGGCCACTTTGCGTCGCGCGCGCGGCGGCGCGGCGACAGACGGCGCGGGTGTGGATGCGGAAGCGGTGCGCCAGCTGGTGACAGAAAAGGTGTTGCAATGGACGCAGCAGAAAAATTAAGGTTGGGTCAACCCGTGTGAGGTAGCCCTATGCGTTTCTTTCAGCGATTTTTCGGCCGAAAATCCACCCAATCCCCCTACGTAGACACCTCCGGCCTCTACTTCTATGTCGAATGTGGGCGCTGCCGCCGCGCCTTGCGTCTGCGCGCCGATAAGCGCTACGATCTGGAAGCCGGCGACGGCGGGTATACCTGGCACAAAACCATTGTCTGCCCCCGTTGTTTCCATTCGATGCCAACCACGGTGCAATTGGACGCTCATTATCAGATAACGGCGCAGGCGCTGGAGAAGGGACGGTATGTGACGGCAGAGGAATTCACCGCGGCGGAGGCGGCCAGGACGGAGAAAGAGCAAGATTCGGCCGAATCCCCTCAAGCATAACGCCACCAGCCCCACACCAGACACACGCCGGCCACAGCCCAGCCGGCTACGCCCGGCCATAGCTGGCCGTGGCTATATAACCACGTCCCGGCCGCGCCGGTCGCAATGGCCAAAAGCGTCCAGTTCAAACGGCTCAAACGTTTGTCCAGGTTCTCCAACCGTTGCTCCAACCGCCGATCCGCGCGCGCCGGGCCGGGCAAACGCCCCTCTTCGGCCGATTCCAGGAAGCGCCGCAACATAGACGGCAACGCCAGATACGGCCGCACTACCCCCACCAACGCCTCGCGGCTGAAAGCGCGCCCTTCCTGCGTCGTGATCAGCCGCTCGCCGTATTGTTCCAGATAGAACCAGAGGTTAATCTGCGGATCGAGGGCTGACACCAGCCCCGAGAGGATGCCCAACGCCCGCCCCAGATAGATAAAGTCCTGCGGCACCTGGAACGGAAACTCAAACAAGATATCGCGGAACTCCAATCCCAACTCTTGCACTTCGCGGGGGTCCGGGCGGGTCAAATCCAACAATTGCCGCCCCCAAATCTGATTCAAAATGCGCTCTTGCGCCTCCGCGATACGTTCCAAATCCGCTCCGGGCAAGAAGAAGCCCAGTTCGTCATACGCCTCCGTCAGCGCGCGCGCATCGCGTTGCGTGACGGCAATCAACAATTTGCTCAGGCGACCGCGCAACGCCTCGGCGCGTCCTACCATGCCGAAGTCAATGAACGTCAGTTGAAACGGGCGACCGCTGCTGCCCTCGCCGCGAGGCTGAGGGCCGCGTGGATGCACAAAAAGATTGCCGGGATGCGGGTCGGCGTGAAAAAAGGCCTCCTCGAAAATCTGCTTGAAATAGACATCCAGCAGCTTGGCCGCCACCGCCTTAGGCTCAATCCCGGCGGCGCGCATACCCTCCACGTCAGTTATCTTGATCGACTCCACGTTTTCCATGACCAGAACGCGCGTTGTGCAGTAGGTTTCATAGAATTGAGGGATGCGCACCTGGGGATCGCGCGCGAACATGACGCGGAAACGGGCGGCGTTTTGCGCCTCCGTGCGATAGTCCAGCTCTTCCCATAAGGTGCGGGCAAACTCTTCCATGAGCGCCGGCACATTGGCGCGGCGGCCGATCGGCCGATAACGCATCACCCACCGCGCCACAACGCGCAACGCCTCCAGATCGGTGGTTACCAGTTGCTCAATCTGCGGACGCTGCACCTTGATCACCACCTGGACATTGGGGCGCTGTCGTCCACTCGGATCGCGCAGCCAGGCGCGGTGTGTTTGCCCTAGCAGCCTGTCGGAGAAGTCAGGGTCTTCAAACCGAGACCCTCTTGATGTAAACTATGGCCATGACCAGAAAATTCAGAAGCGCCGATTACGAAGC
>JAYRVN010000349.1:0-5824 GCA_041918535.1 Chloroflexota bacterium | reverse complement strand
TATGACAGTTTTGCGACGGATGAAAAGTGCGCTTTTGGAACACGTGCCTGCTGCAGTTGGGTTGTCTCGAAATAGACGTTGATAAGATTGCAGTCTCCTACTGCTAACAGGCGTTGGTGCGGCAGATGTTCGATATTGCCTGGCCCGCGGAGCGTATGCGCCGGGCCTTGCAGGCGGGGTGGGAGGAAGCGTGGCGGGCCGGGATGCCGCCGATGCCGGGGTTGCCGGCGTTGCAGACGGCGCTGCGGGCGCGCGGCGTGCGCTGGGGGGTGGCGACTTCGAGTGAACGGCTTTACGCCGAGGGGGTGTTGACGCAGTTAGGCTTGCGCGAGGCGTGCAGCGCCATTGCCGGCGGGGACGAAGTGGCGCAGGCTAAACCGGCGCCGGATGTATACCTCCTGGCGGCGCAACGGTTAGGGGTCGCCCCGCAGGCGTGTTTGGCGGTGGAGGATTCAGCGCCGGGTTGTCAGTCGGCGGCGCGCGCCGGCATGACGGTGGCAGCGATTCCACACCCCCAGGCGGATTCGGCCGATTTTCCCTGCGCCGCTTACTTCTACCCGTCCCTGCGCGAACTGGCCGACCAGCTCGACCAACTACTCACTGTAATACCCGCCGCAACAGATTCAGCCAGTTAACCCCCATCACCGCCGCTATCTCATCCGTCGAGTAGCCCCGCGCCGCCAACGCCCCGGCAATCTGCGACAGATCGCTGATGTCGTCCATCCCGTCGGGAATGTCATTCAGGCCAAATCCGCCATCCCAATCGCTGCCCAGGCCCACGTGCGCCGCGCTGCCCGTCACCTGGCAGATATGGTCAATGTGCGCCGCCACGTGCTCCAGCGTCACCGCCTGGCGGGGATCGCCCTGCTCGTGGTCGGCGCGCAGAAAGACGTTGTAGAGCACGACGCCAACCACGCCGCCATGCTCGGCAATCAGGCGGAGTTGCTGATCGCTCAAATGGCGCGGCGTGGGTGTGAGGGCGCGCGCATTGCAGTGAGTCGCCACCACCGGCCCGTCATACGCATCAAGCACGTCGTAAGTGGCGGCTTCACTCATGTGTGTCAGGTCTATGACCATATTCAGTTGGGCCATACGCTCCAGCAGGCGGTAGCCGTCGTGGAGCAGGCGTCCTTCCCGCCGCCATTGGCCGGGGGCATAGCGGCTGTCGTCCCAGGCCAGACCGACGCCGCGCAAGCCGCGCGCATACCACCACTCCACTTCGCCCGGATCCCGGATGGGATCGGCACCTTCCATGACCAGGAGCAGGCCCAATTCGGGCTGAGCGGTGTCATGGGCGGCGAGAATGGGCTGGAGGTCTTCCCAGGTCTGCACCAGGTGTACCGGCGCGGCGCTGCCGTCTAGTTGCCAGTAGTAGTTAAGCTGATTCACGGCCAGGGCATGGGCGGCCGTTTGCCGCCGGGCTCGGGGCAGGGCGTCGTCGAAGATGATCCGGCTGGGATAGGCGTTGCGCCGGCGCGAGGCGGGCATGACAAAGAGCGAAGCGAAGACCAGACCGACGCCGCCGGCCAGGAGCGCCGGGATGGAGACAGTGGCGATGCCGTTAGGGTTGGGGGAGTCCTCCTCGGCGGCGCGGATGGCGGCCACGGGTTGGAAGAGATTTCGGCCGAAATTCAGCGCGTTGTAAGCCAGGTCGAGATGCGCATCCACAATAAACATAGGCTCACCCTCGGATCAGTTCGCGTAGTGCTGCCAGATTGACCGCATCCATCTCTACTTCCTGCCCCGTCTCATCCGGCGCTGTTTTGGGCGTCTCCAGGTGGGCCGCGTAACCCTGCCAGCGCGGATCATTCAGGAAATTGGCAAAGCCGTCCAGACCGATCTGGCCGCGCCCAATATGCTCGTGGCGATCCTTCTTGGAGCCAAGCGCCCCCTGGCTGTCATTGAAATGGAAGCAGAGAATTTGCTCCAGCCCCACCACGCGGTCAAACTCCGCCAGCGTCGCCGCATAAGCCTCCGGCGCGCGGAGGTCATAACCGGCGGCGAACGCGTGGCAGGTGTCAAAACACACGCCCAGGCGATCCGGCCGATTCACGGCTTGCAACAGAAAAGCCAGATGCTCAAAACGGCCGCCCAGATTCGTGCCTTGCCCGGCCATCAGTTCCACGCACACGCGCGCGCGAAAGCCGGCGGTGTCCACGACCAGTTGGTGTAAGGCGCGGGCGATGCTCGTCAGGCCGGTCGGCTCGGCGCTGTCCATGTAAGAGCCGGGGTGGAAGGTTAGAAACTCAGCCCCCAGGGCCTCGGCGCGCTCCACTTCGTCGCGTAAGGCGGCATAAGATTTTTGCCACAAGGCGGGATCAGGCGAGCCGACATTGATCAGATAACTGGCATGTACCGCCACGGGGAAGACGGCAGGGTATTCGGCGCGGGCGCGTTGAAAGGCGGCAATGTCTTCGGCCGAAAGCGGTTTGGCCGCCCATTGGCGATTGCTCTTGGTGAAGATGAGCATCGTCTCACACCCCACGGCCGCGGCCCGTGGGAATGCCTCAAAAGCGCCGCCGGCTGTGCTGATATGAGCGCCAAGTCGCATGGGTTACCTCGCAGGGTGAAGGGTTGTCGGTCTAATCGTTCAGGTGTTCCGGGCGCGGCGCGCCAAAGTAGCCGATGGATTCAAGCCCGTCCAGGGTGTATACGCCGTCGCCGATGAGGCGCCATTTGCGCTGACCGCTCAAATCCAGGATGAATTCCCCTTCAATGACGCCGGCCGGTTCATCCTCAAGCGTGAAAAGCTGATAGCCTTGCCGATAAGCGAACAGTTCCCCTTTGTATGAAATCAGGCCTTGCATGGTCTACTCCTTTTACGGGATGGTCAGGCTGGCTTGCAGGTTGCCGGCTGAATCGCGCAGGCTGGCGATTTCGGCCGATTTCCACACCGCGCTCGCCAATCCCCAATATAACTCCGTGGCGCTATCCGCGCCCACGCCGGTATGCACGTTCAAAGCCGCCCCGTCCCCAAACAAGGTGATCTGCCCGAACGTGTACGTCTGACCGGCCTTGTTGCGTAATGTCCAGCCGGTAAAGACCACCGGCGACGCCCCCGAGTTGGTGATCACCAGCGCCTCCGTTGCCACATCGCCCGGCCCCACGACCGCCAGGGATAAGACCGCCGGGCCGGAAGTGATCACCGCCAGGGTGGGGATCGGCGTTGCCGTCGGCGCGATCCCGGTCGCTGCCACAGGCGCCGAGGTGGGCGTCGTCAACCCGCACAACGGGATGATCAGACGTTGGCCCACCTGGACGAAGTTGGGATCGTCAATTCCATTATACGCGATAATGTCGGCCAGCGGCGTATCATATTTCAGACTGATCGTGCCTAGCGTCTCGCCCGTCTGGATGACATGGGTGGGGTAGCATTCATCCGTTGGCTCCGGCGTGGGGGTAGCCGGCGCCGGTAGGTCGGCGACCTGCGTTGCCAGAGGGGGGCTAATGTTCCCGGTCGGCGTGACGGCGTTCGGGATGGCTGCAGGGGCGGTCGCCGTTGCCGGCGGGGCGTCTTCTTGCGCCGAGCGTTTCTCCCACACCGACAGGATGATGATGACCACAGCCGCCGAGACCAGGATATTGATTAAGAGATAAGGTAAGAGGCGTCGCAATGACATAACAAGCCTTTCGGCCGAACGCTTGCCGGCCGCGCGCGTCCCGGTTGGCTCAATCTGCGCCGGCCAAAGCCAGGCTCAAGGCCAGACGGAAGGTGAATTCCCAACTCGCGCCGGGCGCCAGATGCAGCGGCCAGGAGGTGAGGACGGCTGTGCCCTGATAGTTGGCTTCATAGCCGGCTTCGGAGTTGGTGACGGTTTCGATGGGGAACCACCAGATATCGGCCGATTTGCTCACGGTCATGTCCAGGCGCGTCCCGACCGTGATGATCTCGCTGACCAGGCTATACCGGGTGACGCCGGCGGCGGCCCCTGCCTGTGCGGGATAGCAGCGCGCGCCGTCAGGGGCCAGCCCTTCAAAATAAGTGAGCGGGTCTTGCCCCCCTTCTAGCCCCCAATTATTCTCCACGCCAAAGCGGGCTTGCAAGGTTTGGTCGCCGTGGTTGGTCAGGCGATAATGGACGCTCAATTCGGCCGAATCGTGATCCAGCGTCAGGCGCTTCTCCACGGTCACCGGCGCGCGCCAGCCCGTTTGCCACACGCCGCCTTGTCGCGTCAGCGTCACCGCCACGCCCGTCTCCGTTTCGGCCGGCGTAGCCGTATAGGGTTGATTGACGCAATCGCCCAACTCGCCGCTGCCCTGCGCATACGCTTCCGGCGTCCAGTCTGGCGGCAAAAAGCGCTCCTGGAAGGCCGCCCGCCGATACCAATCGTAGATTAGCTTCTGCTCCAGGCCCAATTCGCGCACCTTGACGGTTTCGCTATGTACGTTTTCCACCGCGCCTTCGGCCGAACTGAGTTGGATGGCGCCCTGCGCTGCCGCCTGGCGAATAGCCGCGTGATAGCCTTCCTCGCGGCGCGACATGGTGTTGAGCAAATTATAGGGCGCAGCGCGATAATCCCACTCCACCACACAGCCGCCATGCGTGGCATCTAGCAGCAACCATTGTTGGCCGTTGCGCAAAACAATCTCCTGGCTGCCGGAACGGGTGAAGTCCGTCAGTTCGACGCTGGCGGTATGGGTCAGGCCGCGATCCGCCTCCGCCTGGGCCTCGGCGGCGATGAGGTTGCGATAGTTGATGCCGCGAATGTGGAAGAGATATATCCCGCCGAACAAGCCGTGCCAGTAGGCGCAATTGCATTGGGCCGCCCACACCTGGTCCCGCGCCGCCCGCCGTTTTCGCTTGCGCTTGATGTCGCGCACCTGGGCGCTAACAGAGAGCGTCTTTTTGTGCATTTGGTTGACTTCGGGATATTTTGCCATGAAGCCGCGCCAGAGGCCGCCTTTGATGTAGCGCAGGATGTCTTGCCGGCCTTGCGCTTGCAGCTCGTGCTTGAGGTGGACAATTTCGGCCGAATATCGTCCCGGCAAGGCCCATTCCGTCATCTCATCATACGACGCCGCCGGCATATAAATCTGACCCAACGGCGGTTGCAGCGCAGCCGCCTCCGCCGGTGTGATGGTTTGCAGCCAGGCGCTGTTGGTTTCCAGGGCCGTGAAAAACGCCTCCACCCAACCATCTTCCCAACAATGCTTATATGTGCGCGGCCACAGACCGAACTTCTCGCCATCGTCGCCCATCACCGCCACCTTCGGCCGACCGGCGTACAACGGCAGGTCGCGCCCGGCCTGCTCGCGCAGCCAGGCGATGACCTCATCCACCGGCGTCCACGGAATGGTATAACGCAAATGCTTGGCTGTGCCGAAAATCTTCAAGGCATGCCCCTGATCTTCGGTCAGGTAGTAGCCAAACATATCGTCGTCATCCAGGCCGGCATAGCGAAAATGCGTGTCATCCACAATGGTGTAGCTCACGCCCGCCGCCTGTAACGGCGTAGGCAAATGCGGCTCCCACACCCGTTCAGCCAGCCAGGCGCCGGTGGCCTTGTAGCCAAACAGCTTCTTGACGGCTTTGGTCAGCTTCTTGATTTGGCCGGTCTTGTCGGCGTCCGGCAAGGCCACCAGGATTGGCTCATAGTAACCGCCGGTCATGATCTCGATCTGACCGCGCGTCACCAGCGCGGCCAGCCGTTCAATATACTCCGGGTGCGCTGTGATTAACCAGTCCAGCAGGCAGCCGGTATTGTGTATCGCCAGGCGCACGCCGGGATGTTTTTCCAGCGCCTCCAGCATGGGCAGGTAAGATTTCTGATACGCTTCTTCAAAGACATTGCCGAAATTACCCACCGGTTGGTGGTTATGCAGC
>JAYRVN010000348.1:0-6160 GCA_041918535.1 Chloroflexota bacterium | reverse complement strand
GTCATCTTCCGCGGATTCATTTTCGCTCGCGGTGACATCTACCTCTACTTCTATCCCTATTGGACGGCAGCCCGGCAAGCCTTGTTGGCCGGCCACTTGCCGCTGTGGAACCCCGACCTTTTCATGGGCGCGCCGTTCCTGGCTAACAGCCAGGTCGGCCTCTTTTATCCCCTCAACTGGTTGGTCTGGTGGTTGTGGGATGTCCCGGCGGCCGTTAGCGCCAGCGTCGTGCTGCACTTGTGCCTGGCCGGTCTGGGCGCTTATGTGCTGGGACGGCGCGCGCTATCCCTGAGCCGGGCCGGCGGTTTCGTGGCGGGCCTCCTGTTTGCCCTGGGCGGTTATCTGACGGCCCAGGTGGAGCATATTAACCAACTCCAGGGGTTAGCCTGGCTGCCCTGGCTCTTGTTGGTTGCCTGGGGCATCGATCGGTGGGATTGGCGTCTGATAGCCCGGCGTGTGCTGGGGCTGGCGGCTTTATTCTCCCTGCAATTCCTGGCTGGACACGGGCAGACACTTTTCATCAGCGCCGTCGGTGTGATTCTGTGGCTAACCGTTCAGATCATTTTGCAGTGGCGCGCAGCCAAGGCTGAACCGGCTGCGCCCACTCAGTCGCGGGGAGTGCGTCTGAAAGGGCCGGCCTGGCTGGCGCTAGGGCTGGCTGTAGGGCTGACGGCGCTCCTTGTCGGCCTGCAATTAGTCCCGTCTCTGGAACTGGCCGCGCTTTCGCGCCGTCAGGGCGGCCTGCCAGTGAATGAAGCACTCTCCTTCTCCCTCCACCCGTTGCTTTTTGCGCGGTCTATCCTGCCCAGCTACGGCCAGGGGCTTTATCTGGAGTATCGGGCTAATCTGCCGTTGTCCACCTTCGTTCTGGCCTTCATGGCGGCGCTGGCCTGGCGGCAGAAGCCGCAATTATGGCCGGCGCTGGCCCTGGTGCTAGGGGGGATGTTCTTAGCCTTTGGCTTGTTCAATCCGATCTACCACTATATCCTGGTGCACCTGCCCGGTTTCGATCTTTTCCGCGCGCCGGCGCGTTGGCTGTCGCTCTATGCGCTGGGCATGGCGCTCATGTCGGGGGCGGGTTGGGACCTCTATACCGGACGCGAGGAGATGGTCCATGAACGCCTTTTCTTGCGCATTGCTTTTGTGACGGTAGTGGCATTGATCGGTTTGGATTTGCTCTCTACCTGGTTGGCGTTTACCCGCTTCACTTTGCCCCCGGAATCATTGGCCGAGTGGCCTATGCCCCGCGTCTGGATTGTTTGGGCCATTTCGCTGGCGGCGCTGTATTTCCTGTTGCCCAGACGCTGGGGCATTAACCTGGCGGAGCCATTGCCCGAAGCCAAGAAAAAACGTTTGCCGCGCCTGCCGCGTTTCATTATTGCTTTCCTCATTTTGATTGGGTTGTTTAGCAACATCCGTCATTTGTCGCTCATGCGCCTGACTGTGCCCGAGGCGTATACGGAGTTGCGGCCGGCGGCGGCGCGTCTGGCCGCGGCGGCGGAACGGGATGTAGCAGCCGGTCAACCGGTGGCGCGTTTTCTTAGCATGTCCCAAGGCACGTTCGATCCGGGTGACATGGAGGAAATCAACAGCCTATATGCTGAGAGCTTGCCGGAAGAGGAGTTGTATTTGTATGTGGTAACCGTTAAAGAACGAGAGATTGTCGCGCCGAATCTTTCGATGAACAATGGGCTGGCGGCAGTGGATGGCTTTGATGGCGGCTTGTTGCCGCTGCGCGCCTACTCACAGGTGGTGGGCTTGTTGGCCCCGACTGGGCAAGTGGCGGACGGGCGCTTGCGGGAGAGTTTACGAGTCGTGCCGGAGGCGCGTTGGTTGGATTTATTCAATGTGCGTTATTTGATCACCGACAAAGTGGGCGATCGGTGGGTTGGGGATGGCGACAGGCAGGTGTTTTTTGATTTGCAACACCCGGCGGCATTGGATTCGGCCGAATCCATCTCCGTCGCCTATCTCCCCGACTATGAAGCCACGGAACTCTGGCTGCTGGCTGAGGGACAACCCGGTCAGGTAACGTTGAGCGCCGACGGGCAGACGCAAACTCTCACCCCGGAAGCCCTGGGCGACGGCCTGTACCGCGCCGCCTGGCCGCAACCCTTACGCCTCACCAGCTTGCGTCTGACGGCCGGTTCTGCCCCCTGGCGCATAAATGGTCTGGCCCTGGTAGACACCCGCGACGACAGCTTTCAAAGCCTGACCCCCGGCAACTACCGGCTCATTCACTCCGGCGATGTCAAAATTTATGAAAACCTGGATGTGCTGCCGCGCGCCTTTCTGGTGAATAGTTGGCAATGGGCCGCTGATGAGGCGGCGGCAGTGGCTGCGATGGCTGACCCGGCCTTTGACCCGGCGCGCCAGGTGGTGCTGGTGGGTCAAGGTCAAGACCAGAGCGTATCGGCCGAAACGTCGCCGGCGACGGTGAGCATTGACCGGTATGCCCCGGAGCAGATAACCCTGCGGACGCAAAGCGCTTCTGCCGGCTATTTGCTGGTGACCGATAGCGATTATCCTGGCTGGGAAGTGACGGTAGATGGACAGCCGGCCCCGATCGTGAAGGCGGATGGCTTGTTTCGGGCGGTGTGGCTGGAGGCGGGCGAACATGTGGTGGTGTGGGCGTTTCGGCCGAAAACCCTCTCCCTCGGCCTTGTGCTCACGGCGCTGGGCGGGCTGATTTTCGTCGGCCTATGCCTGGCCCTCCGCTTTGCGCCCACTCCCAACCGCCGCCACGACGTCACCGAAGCGGCCATGAGCCAGAGAGTATGACATTTGTCAGATTCTTGGGTGCAATCTGTCACTCCCCCCGACCGGCTCCAACTCATACAATAAGTTCTGATTGCTGAGAACTGGCCCGGTCAGGGCTTGATTGTGAGGAGAAAACCCGCGCTGTGCGGGCCAATTCCAGAAGGAATGCGGTCAGCGGCTCCACCAACAACCAGTCAGTTTATCTAACTGCGTTCACCTGACCGTCGCACTACTTTCATAGGAGTGACCTGATGAGCAAACCAATGATTACCATTGACGGCAACGAAGCCACCGCCGCTGTGGCTCACAAGGTAAATGACGTAATCGCCATCTACCCCATCACCCCCTCCTCGGCCATGGGTGAATTGGCCGACCAATGGTCGGCCGAAGGCCAGCGCAATATCTGGGGGGCGGTTCCGCTGGTTGTGGAAATGCAATCCGAAGGCGGCGCAGCCGGTTCGGTGCATGGCGCCTTGCAAACCGGCGCCTTGACGACGACCTTCACGGCCTCTCAAGGCCTGTTATTAATGATCCCGAATCTTTATAAGATTGCCGGAGAGTTGACCTCCACCGTTCTGCATGTGGCCGCTCGTTCATTGGCTGCGCAAGGGCTGTCTATCTTCGGTGACCATAGTGATGTGATGGCGGCGCGCAACACCGGCTTTGCCTTCTTGTCCTCGGCTTCTGTGCAGGAAGCGCACGACCTGGCATTGATAGCCCAGGCGGCCACGCTCAAAGCGCGTGTGCCCTTCATCCATTTCTTTGATGGCTTCCGCACCTCTCACGAGATCAACAAAATCGAGCCGTTGGATGACGCCGACATTCGCGCCATGATTGACGAGGATTTGGTAAAAGCCCATCGCGCGCGCGGACTCTCGCCCGACCGCCCTGTCGTGCGCGGCACGGCGCAAAACCCGGATGTTTACTTCCAGGGGCGTGAAAGCGTCAATTCCTATTACCTGGCTTGCCCCGGCCATGTTCAGGCCGCCATGGACAAATTTGCCGCGCTGGTAGGCCGGCAATACCACCTCTTTGAATACACCGGCGCGCCTGACGCCGAACGCGTGATCGTGCTCATGGGTTCCGGCGCGGAGACGGTGAATGATACGGTCGAGTATCTGCTGGCGCAGGGCGAGAAAGTGGGCGTGGTGCGGGTGCATCTCTACCGGCCGTTTGACACGCTGGCCTTTGTCGGCAGTCTGCCGGCCGGCGTCAAGGCCATCGCGGTTCTGGATCGCACCAAGGAGCCGGGCGCGACGGGCGAGCCGCTCTACCTGGATGTGATTTCGGCCGTTATGGAGCGCCTGGCCGATGGCAGCGCCCCCTTCACGCAGGTTCCCAGAATCATCGGCGGCCGCTATGGGTTGTCTTCAAAAGAGTTCACCCCGGCGATGGTCAAGGCCGTTTTCGATGAATTGGCGCGGCCGCAGCCGAAACAACATTTCACGGTGGGCATCCACGATGACGTTACCTTCCTCAGCCTGGATTACGACCCTGAGTTTAATATCGAAGGGGAAGATGTGATTCGGGCGGTATTCTTTGGTTTGGGAGCAGACGGCACGGTGGGGGCTAACAAGAATTCGATCAAGATTATCGGTGAGAACACGGATAAATCGGCGCAGGCGTATTTTGTGTATGATTCCAAGAAGTCGGGGGCGGTGACGGTGAGTCATTTGCGCCTGGGGATTCGGCCGATTCGCGCCACCTATCTCATCGAACGCGCCAACTTTGTCGGTTGCCACCAGTTCAACTTCCTGGAGCGCTACGATGTCCTGCGCGTGGCTGCGCCGGGCGCCGTCTTCCTCCTCAATAGCCATTACGGCCCGGATGAGGTGTGGGATCAGCTCCCACGCAGTGTCCAGGAAGACATCATCGCCAAGCAGTTGCGTTGCTACATCATTGACGCCTATGGTCTGGCCCGCGAACTGGGTTTGGGCGGGCGTATCAACACCATCATGCAGACCTGTTTCTTTGCTCTGCTGGATCAGTTGACACCCCGGCCATTGCTCAGCCGCGAAGAAGCCATTGACGCCATCAAAGAAGCCATCCGCAAGACCTACGGCAAGCGCGGCGAGCCGGTTGTGCAGCAGAATTTTCAGGCCGTGGATGAAGCCATCTCCCACATGTACCCGGTCTCTGTGCCCGACAAAATCACCAGCACTTTCGATCGTGTGCCGGCTGTCCCCGCCTATGCGCCTGAGTTCGTCAAATCGGTGACCGCGCGGATGATCGAGCGGTTGGGGGATACATTGCCCGTCAGCGCCATGCCGGTGGACGGGACCTATCCGTCTGGCACAACGCAATATGAAAAGCGCAATATCGCCCAGGAAATCCCCGTTTGGGACCCGGATATTTGTATCCAATGTGGAAAATGCGTGTTGGTTTGCCCGCACGCCGTCATCCGCATGAAGGTGTTCGATTCGGCCGCTGCCGGACCATCCCCGGCCAGCTTTAAGACCGCCCCGGCGCGTTACAAGGAGTTCAAGGATTGGGCCTTCAGCTTGCAAGTTGCGCCGGAAGATTGTACGGGCTGCAGCCTGTGCGTCGAGGTCTGTCCGGTTAAGAATAAGCGCCAGCCCAAATTCAAGGCGATCAACATGGAGGCGCAAGCGCCATTGCGCGAGCAGGAGCGAGAAAACTGGGATTACTTCTTGACTTTGCCGGAAGTGGATCGCGCGCAATTGTCGCTCAATCAGGTGAAGTATAACCAGTTGCTGCAACCGTTGTTTGAGTTCTCCGGCGCGTGCGCCGGATGCGGCGAAACGCCTTATTTGAGTTTGTTGAGCCGGCTGTATGGCGATCGCGCGCTGGTGGCTAACGCTACGGGTTGCTCTTCAATCTATGGCGGCAACTTGCCGACGACCCCCTGGGCCAAGAATGCCGAGGGACGCGGGCCGGCCTGGGCGAATTCCTTGTTTGAGGACAACGCGGAATTCGGCTATGGGATGCGGGTGGCGCTGGATCAGCGCTGGGAAGCGGCGACGAATTTGCTGCGCGATTTGCAGAACATTATCGGTGTTGATCTGGCGCACGGGGTGTTGTATGCCGACCAGATAACCGAAGGCGACATTCGGGAGCAGCGGGAGCGGGTAGAAAGCTTGAAGAGGCGGCTGGATGAGATATTGGATTCGGCCGAATCCGACCTCTCAGCCTACCGGGCCGACCTGAGTAACCTGCGCGACCTGGCTGATGTCTTTGTCAAGAAGAGCGTCTGGATCGTCGGCGGCGACGGCTGGGCCTACGACATCGGGTATGGCGGCCTGGATCACGTCTTGGCGGCCGGGCGCTACGTCAACATCCTGGTGCTAGATACCGAAGTGTACTCCAAGACCGGCGGACAGATGTCCAAAGCCACGCCGCGCGGCGCCGTGGCCACATTCGCCGCGGCCGGCAAGTCCAT
>JAYRVN010000347.1:0-2092 GCA_041918535.1 Chloroflexota bacterium | reverse complement strand
TGGGGCGGCTTCCCCATTCCTCCGACTGGCACGCGCGCCTGCGCGGCCTGCTCGCCTTGGGCGCGACGCCGGCCCCCCCCCGCCCCGCGCCCCCCCCCCCCCCCCCCCCCCCGCCCGCCACCGCCGTGGGCCGCCCCGGGCTGCCGGCCGCGTCAATTTGCGCGCCGTGGGCGGCGCGGTGAGGACACCGGCCGCAGCGGAAAGAGGGGTAGCCCTATGTTTTAGTTAGAAAATTTCCAGGTCTGCCCGTTCAGAGAGAGCATGAAGCGGCGCAGCTCGGTGCTGTTCGGGCTGCGCGCCAGCACCACGGCCTGATCATCCATGACATCAATCTGCTGCGCCTGATAGCCCAAGTCGGCCGTTAAGCGCACCAATTCCAGATAACTGGCCGCCAGCGGGTCAACAAACGCCCCCCTGTTCTTCAGCACCCGCTCCACGCTATCCAACAATCCGTTGGCTCGCGCTATCTGCCCTTGTCGCAGGGCCGTATCTGACGCTTCCAGCATAGTCTCCAAAGCGATGTTGGCCTTCGCGGTGGGGCGGCGCGTCAATTCGGCCGTTAAATCCCGGTCCAGCAACACCCCCGGCGTCGGCAGCCAGGCATCCAGAAAGTAGGCCGTCGGGTCATATTGTTGCTGATATTGGCGCATGATGTTGTAGTAGCGAATCGTGGTCAGCAAATCGGCGGCGGCGTTGGGGTCGCGCGGCTGCCGACGCAGGTAGGTGTGCCAGTCGGCCTCGATTTGGGCCAGGCTTTTGCCCAGGTGTTGTTGCAGCGCATTATCTAGCGCTTGCGCTTCGCTCAAACCGGGTTGGCGACGTAAGCCGGAGTAGAGATCGCGAGTGCGCTCCCAGCCATAGGTCAGCGTCAGATAGTTCACCAGCGCGCCCGCCTCTAAATAGCCCACCTCATGCTGCGCCGGGTAGAAATTGTCAATTAGCTGCGCCAGGGGGATATATTGATCCGTCTCCGTTAATAGCGCCGCCGCCCGTTGGTCAAGGGGTTCTTGTTTGTAATGCCCGCCCGTGCCCCACACGGCCAGACCTTCCGTCAGAAAGCGGAACGAATCCGACGGCTCAAAGCTATTATCCAACAGGTGAATGGCCTCATGCACCAGCACTTCATACAGGCCGCCGCCGGCGTAGTTGCGGTCGCTGTAGGTGATCACCATGGCCGCGCCGGCATACCCCCCCTGGCCGATAATGCGCTCGATGAAGAAAACCTCCACCGGTTGGGTCTGTACCACCTGCAAAGCGGTAGCCGCCCGGTTCACGGCCTGATCCACCAGCGCCGCCAGTTTGTCGGCATCTCGGTCTGCCGCCGTGCCTTCCACCACATGGATGACGGCGGACGCGGTGTTGATGGTGCGCCAATTCCGTTGCGGCGGCGCATCGGCCGCCTCGGCCGGGATCGCCGTGACCGTCAGTGTGACGAGGTTATTGGTCGGGTTTTCATCGCCGGCCTGGAGGCGGTCTTGGGGATCGAGTTCCACCGTCAGCGTGTAATTGCCGGGCTGATTGACCTGCCACGCCCACTCATACAAGCCGGTGACTGCGCCGCCCAAATTCGGCCGATTCAAGTGGTCATTCACCAACAGTTCCCCATCCAGGCTGATATGCACCGCCACATCCCCCGGCGGAATCTCCGGCGGCACGTGCGGAATGATCTGGAAAGTGGCCTGATCCCCCACATACAATTGCGGCGCAGGGTAGATGATCACATCGGCCGCCGTCAGGCTCAGGTCAGGCGCGGCCACCGGCGGCGCGGTGGCCGGGAGCGTGGGGGTGGGCGTGTCCGTCGGCGACGGCGTAACAGTGGGTATGAGCGCCGGCGTAGGCGTGGGGGGAGTAGCGGTTACCGTTGACAGCGCCAGCGTCGAGAGGGGCGTCAGTGTGGGGAGAACTACCGGGGTTGGCGCAGCCTTTCGGCAGCCGACGACTACTAGCCAGACAAGACAAATACAAATAACCTTCCGCATACACCGGTCACTGGCGTTCAGACAATCTGGGTGACGTTTCCCATCTGGAACCGTCACACATAGCCCCAAACCATCATCCCGCCGCCATTTATATTATAAAGTGTACAACGCTT
>JAYRVN010000346.1:0-15342 GCA_041918535.1 Chloroflexota bacterium | reverse complement strand
TAGCACGCACTATTGCCCGGTGTGTCAACCGGTGAGTGATTAGCGGCGTTTTGGAGCAGATGATGGGCGGGGATTCGGCCGATTCCCTGCCCCCCCCCCCACACTCACCGGCGACGTCTGCTGTCCGTGACAATGTTTATACTTCTTACCGCTGCCGCAGGGGCAAGGGTCGTTGCGCCCCACCTTCGGCATACCCCCACGCGCCTCACCGCTCTTTCCCGCTGGGCGCTCCGCTCGCGCTGCCCCGCCCCGGTTCAACTGCACTTGCGCCGCCGCCTGACTTGCCTGCTGGCGAATAAAGTCCTGGTGCTTCTCCACATCCACAAAAAACCGATTCGCCACATCCTCATCAATGTTCCGTCGCATATTTTGGAACATCTCAAACGACCGGCGCTTATACTCCACCTTCGGGTCACGCTGGGCAATGGCCGCCAGACCGATTTCCCGGCGCAAATCATCTATCGCCGTCAAATACTCCCGCCACTCCCGGTCAATCGCGCTAATCAACAACAAACGCTGGAAATTCCGATACTCGGCGTCGCCAATCTGTCGCCGGCGTATCTCCCCTTGCTTGTGCGCATAACCCTTAATCGCCTCGATCAAATCCTCGCTCGATAGCGACGCCAAACTGTCCACCAGCAAATTCGTCAGCGCATCATCCACCTGCCCCTTGAACCGGGGTTGATAATCATGCAATCCCTCTAGTGTGGCCCGTTCCACCGGGTAGCGCAAAAACGCCTCGTTGATCGCGGTCACCGCCGTCTTTTCCCAAATGCGCGCGCGATCCGCAGGGGCAATGTGATCGGCTAAAAAGTCGTTGTAAAGTTGCTCAACCTGATGCAAAAACTCCTGGCGAATAGCCTCACGCACCTGCACCTGGTTCGTCCGCCGACCGCTTAAAATGGCAGCTACATTCGGCACCGTCGGCATCAACGGCAAGAAACGCCCCATTGCCTGGAGCAACTGATAGAGATTTGTCCCCTTTTCCAGATTCTCTTGGGCCAGTTGCATCAATCGGGCGGTTAGCTTATCTGCGTTCACCCCGACCAATTCATCCCGCAATTGGGGCGCGGCCGGCAACAACGTGCGCACCCGCCCCAAAACGCCGCGCACGTTCATCTGGCCGGTAGCATCCGTACTGTAATCGCCAATGGCGCGCTCGATTTCCTGGCGTACATAACCCGCATAGTTGTCACGATAGTTGTGAACAAGCTCCTCTACCGCCGTTTCCAGGGCGCTGGTGATTTTAGCATCCAGGTCCACCGATTCGCTCAGCAAGATTTCGCGCCGCTCGTTGTAAATAGCAGTGCGTTGCTTGTTCATCACATCATCATATTCAACCAGGTTCTTGCGCGTATCGAAGTTGTAGCCTTCCAAGCGCTCTTGTGAGCTTTCAATCAACCGATCCAGGACACTATTCTCTATCGGCATGTCTTCCGGGAAACTAAAGCGCTCCATCAGGCTGTTTAAGCGCTCACCGCCAAAGCGGCGCAACAAGTCATCTTCCAGCGACAAGAAAAAGCGCGAAGAGCCGGGGTCGCCCTGCCGCGCCGCCCGCCCGCGCAACTGATTATCAATGCGCCGGGATTCATGGCGTTCCGACCCCACGACGTGGAGACCGCCCAAACGCCAAACTTCTTGTTTCTCTTCCGCCGCCTGTTTTTGAATTTCCTGGATACGGCGCACATGGGCCGGCGAAAGTCCCGGCACACTATTCACTAACTGTTGAGCTTCCTCCACCTTGCCGCCAATTACCGCCCGAATAAGCGCAGCGCGGCCGTTGTATAGACGCTCAAACAAGATTTCGCCCAGGAAGTTGGCCGCGTGCAAATCATTCTGGCGTGCTACGCTATAGCGACCGTGTAGGTCCAACAAGCGCGTCGCCTCTTCAACTATGGCCGTGTCATGGCCTAACTCTTTCGCGCGCGCGCGCGCCAGCGGAATCGCCCCCGTGAGCACTAAGGGCAAAATTTCGAGCGCATGGTTAAAGTCAACCTTCTCCACTGTTTGAAGGTGACGCGCAACAAACCCCGCCAACTGATATAGCTCAATATCTGCCTGCGCTTTTTCGAATTCCGCCCTCAGGGCCTGCAAGGCAGTAACCAGATCGAGGCTAAGTTTGGGGTGTTTAGTCGCCATTTCGTGAGCAGCCGTTTCGCCATCCACTAGCAGCGACTTCGCCAATTGACTCAGCAACGGCCGGTCAAACAACTCATGCTCCAATTTCTCGGCCGCTAACCCTTCGGAGTTGCCGCCCAACAAGATGTCGGTGCCACGGCCGGCCATGTTCGTAGAGATAGTTATGGCGCCGCGCCGCCCCGCTTGCGCCACAACCAGCGCTTCTGATTGGTGCATCTTAGCATTGAGGACGTTGTAGTTAACACGATCACGCTTGAGCAATTTGGCGATTCGCTCGGAATGTTCAACCGAAGTGGTGCCGACCAGGATCGGCCGACCTACGGCATGCACACGTCGAATTTCCTCGACAATCGCCTGGTCTTTGGCCGTTTCCGATTTGTAGATTTGGTCTTTGTAGTCGGCGCGCCTGAAGAACACCGGCTCGTCTTCACCGGGTTTGACATAATAAACCGTTTCGACCCCGTCTTCTTTCCTTACGCGCTCTTGCAAACCCATAGCGCCCGTGGAAACGATATATTCCACATTGGTGGGCAATGGGAAGACGCCCAGGGTATATATTTTGTCGAACTCTTCCGCATCGGTCATGGCTGTACCGGTCATGCCGGCCATTTTTTCATACATGCGGAAGTAGTTCTGCAAAGTAATCGTGGCAACGGTGACGGTTTCGCGCCTGACATCGACACCTTCTTTGGCCTCGATAGCTTCGTGCAAGCCGTCGGAATAGCGGCGGCCCGGCATGGGGCGGCCGGTGAAGTCGTCTACGATGATGACTTCGCCGTTGGAAACGATGTAATGTTGATCACGCTTGAACAGATATTCGGCGCGGATGGCGTTGTCTAAATAATAAGTGAGGTGGTAGAAACGGGGATCGTACAGGTTGTCGCCGGCTTCTACATCAATCTCCGGCAAGCGCTTCTCGATTTCGGCGATGCCCAATTCAGTCAAGGTAATGGAACGGCTTTTGTGGTCAATATCGTAGTGGGCGTTGGGTTCTTCCCCTTCCGGCGCAGTGTTTTCTTTTAGGTTGCGCGCGTAGCCGGCAAAGCGCAGGTAGTCGCTGCTGGAGCGACCAGCCTGGCCGGAGATGATGAGCGGCGTGCGGGCTTCATCAATGAGGATGTTGTCCACCTCATCAATAATGGCGTAGTATTGTTCGCGTTGAACCAGTTGTGATCGATCCTGGGCCATGTTGTCGCGCAGGTAGTCGAAACCAAATTCACTGCTGATGCCATAGGTGATGTCGGCGGCATAGGCTTCCTGGCGGGTGCAAGGGCGCCAGTGGACGAGGCGATCGTCTTCCAATTCGGCGCCGGGGTTGACGTAGGTGGGGTCATACAAGGCAGAGAAGTCCTGAGGGCCAATGCAGGCGACGCTGAGACCGAGGGCGTGGTAGATTTTGCCCATCCAGCCGCCGTCGCGCCGGGCGAGATAATCATTGACCGTGACCAGGTGAACGCCGCGCCCGGTGAGGGCGTTGAGGGTGAGGGGCAAAGTGGCGACGAGGGTTTTGCCTTCGCCGGTGCGCATTTCAACCACATTGCCTTGATGCATCAGGATGCCGCCCATGATCTGGACATCGAAATGGCGCATGCCGGTGGTACGGCGGGAGGCTTCGCGCACGATGGCGAAAACTTGGGGGAGGACATCGTCGAGGGAGGCGCCGGCCTCGACTTGGGAGCGCAATTCGGCCGATTCTTCCCTCAATTGTTCATCCGTCAACCCAAGCAGCCGCTTTTCCTCAGCCGCCACCCGGTCAACCGTACCTCGCATCTCGTTAAGAATCTTTCGATTAGGATCGCCGATTATTCTACTGATCAGTTTCTTAAACATAAGCCGTTATTGTACTCACAGTTCGTTAGATGCAGATGAGATCATCTGAGAATCAGTCACTTTGGCCGAGAAAGAACTCGGCGGCAGCTTGCGCCGGCCGGGCCCCTACTCGTTAAACATCTCGCCCACACTCCGCCCTTCGTGGCAACGGCGAATCACTTCGCCCAGCAAATCGGCCACCGTCAGAATGGTCATATTGGGCAACATGCGTTCAGGCGGGATGGGAATGGTATCGGTCGTGACGATCTCTCTAATGGGCAAATCGCGCAGCCGCTCGGTCGCCGGGTCGGACAGCACCGCATGGGTGAACGCCACATACACGTCTTGCGCGCCATGGACCTTGACCAATTCAACGGCCTGTTTGATCGAGCCGGCCGTATCACACAGATCGTCTACAATGATCACATCCCGATTAGACACATCGCCGATCAAGGTCAGCGCTTCACGCCGGGCGTCATTGCCAATACGCCGCTTCTCCACAAAAGCCAGCGGCACATTGAGCGCTGCGGCAAAATTGCGCCCCTTCTTGGCATAGCCGAGGTCAGGGGTGACCACCACGGCATTGAAGAGCGATTTAGCCGCCAGGTATTTGACCAGAATATGAAAACCGGTCAGGCTATCGCCGGGAATCTTGTAGAAGCCTTGAATCTGCTCGGCGTGCATGTCTATCGTCATCCAGCGATCAACGCCGGCCACCTCAATCATATCAGCCAACAAACGCGCTGTGATCGGCACGCGGGGCTGATCCTTCTTGTCACTTTGGGAATAGGCCAGAAAGGGCATGACCGCGGTGACGCGTCCGGCCGAATCGCGCTTCAGGCAATCAACAGCGATCAACATCTCCATGATATTGCGATGCACGGGGCGCACGTGGCTCTGGATCAAATAGACGTCCTGGCCGCGCACACTGCCCTGCAAACGGACGAATAAGTTCTCATTGGGGAACTCGATAATCTCCCAAGGAGAGAGTGGGATTTGCAGGTAGTTGGAGATGCCGGCTGCCAGAGTCGGGCAGCCGGAGCCGGCCAGCAATTTGATGTCGCCAAAACCGGATTGTAAGGTCATGAATACCACCACCCTTGCATCACATTCGCCCCGAATCGTCTCAGACCGACCTCTGAACGCTTGCGGCGTTGTGCATCCCCTTCCGCCCAGCGGTAGACGGAGGCGTTCACTTATAACGAGCGTGTCAACTGCGCCGAGAGTTGCGCCACAGCCGTGTAAGGGTCCAGTTTACGGGTAGCCACGGCCGTCACCAATTCCTCCCGAAAGGCCTGAGGAATGGTTACCGCCAGGCGACGCAACCAATAACCGGCCAAAAGTTGTTCGATTTCCTGCCGGCTGCGGTCTTTCTCGCGCTCAAGCCATTCGCCGGTGGTTTGCAGATAGACTCGGTGACGCTCAATCGCGGCAACCAGGTCGGAAATGCCTTCCCCATTGATGGCTACCGTCTCCAGCAAAATGGGGGGCCAATAGTTTTCCGGGTTGTCGGCGCGGGCGCGGGTGCTATGGCCGAGCCGTAACATGGTTTGCAACGCTTTAGCCGTGCTCTCGTGGCCGGGACGATCGGCTTTGTTAAGGATGATGAGATCGGCAATTTCCAAAATGCCGGCCTTAATGGTCTGGATGTCATCGCCCATGCCCGGCGCTTCAACAACCAGAGTGGTATGGGCTGTGCCGGCGATATCGACTTCAGCCTGCCCGGCGCCGACCGTTTCGACCAGGATAATTTCAAAGCCGGCCGCGTCGAGCAGTTTGATGACGCCGGAAGTGGCGCGCGCCAGCCCACCCAGGCGGCCGCGTGAAGCCATGCTGCGGATGAAAACGCCTTTGTCGCCGGAGAGATCGCGCATGCGGATGCGATCACCCAACAGCGCGCCGCCGGTGAACGGGCTGCTGGGATCAACGGCGATCACACCGACGGAGCGGTTTTGGCGGCGGAAAGCTTTAGCCAGTTCATTCACCAGGCTGCTTTTGCCGGAGCCGGGCGAACCGGTGACGCCGATGATGTGGGCGCGGCCGGTGTGAGGATAGACGGCGCTGATGATGGATTCGGCCGAATCCCCCTCCGGCGAGTCCAATCCCCGCTCTACCTGCGTGATCAAGCGCGCCAGGGCGCGCCGATCACCCGCCTCAGCCGCCTGAATTAGCTCAAGCACCCACCACCACCCCGCGAATGGCGGCGATGATCGCCTCGGTACTCGTCCCCGGCCCAAACACGTCGCGTACCCCGGCCGCTTTCATGACCGCCACATCATCCGTAGGGATAATGCCGCCCAGAAAAACCGGCACATCCTCCATACCGTTCTCACGCAACAACGCCATGATGCGCGGCACCAAAACCGTATGCGCGCCGGATAGAATGCTCAGGCCCACGACATCCACATCTTCCTGCAAAGCGGCCTCGGCTACCATCTCCGGCGTTTGCCGCAAGCCGGTGTAAATGACTTCCATGCCTGCGTCCCGCAAAGCGCGCGCGATCACTTTGGCCCCCCGATCATGGCCGTCCAAACCGGGTTTGGCGACGAGGACTCGAATTTTACGATCTTCCATACTTGCTCCAAACTGTGTTACGATCCAGGCTAAGCTGGTTCAAGTAAAACTTGCCGGCGGCCCGGGCGACGCCCTCAGCGGGGCGCTGCCTACGGGCTCATTATACCGACTGGGCATCTATTTTACGAATGCTATGCGGCGCCGCCTCCGATCTATTCTTCTGCGCCTAGCGATTACGCTAGGCGGACTGGCCTATGTGCTCGCGCACATCGCCTGGCAAGCCGTTTGGAACGCGCTAAGCCGGGCGGCTTGGCCGTGGCTGGCGGCGGGTTGCCTGCTGGTGACGGCCAGCCTGGTATTGCGGACGTTTCGCTGGCAAACGTTGCTGCGCGGGTTGGGCGTGGAGGTGGGATTCGGCCGATTAGTCCGCTTATACTTTATCGGCAACTTCTTCAACAGTTTCCTGCCCAGCGGCTTCGGCGGCGACGTGGTGCGGGCGGTAGGCGCCTGGCAGAATATGCCGCCCGACATCGCTGCCGGGACCGTGATCGTGGACCGCCTGAGCGGTTTGATGATGCTGTTCAGCATGGCGCTGGCTATGCTGCCCTTCCGACCGGCGGCCATGGCCGACCGATTGGCTCTCACCCTCTTGCTGTTAGGCGGGGGCGGCTTGCTAGGCGGCGCGTTGCTCTGGCGCGGCATTTGGCTGCAACGGGCCGTGGCCTATCTCGCCGGTTTGCCTATCCCCGGCCTGGGAGCGTTGCTGCGCCGGACCGTGCAGCCCTTGCTGCGCGCCGTGCAAAGCTGCGGAGGAGCAGCCGTCAGGCGTGCGATGGGCGTATCGTTGGTGTTTAACTTGATGTTGACGGCCTGGTGGTGGTGCGTAGGGCAGGCATTGGGCCTGTCGGTCAGTTACGTTTATTACCTGCTGGTCGTGCCCCTGCTCTCGCTGGCGCTGTTGGCCCCTTCGATCAGCGGGTTAGGCGTGCGTGAATCGTTGGCGCCGTTGCTCTTCATGGGGGCGGGCATTTCGGCCGAAAATGCCATCGCCCTCTCCCTGCTCGAATTTGTCCTGCTGCGCGTCGTGAGCCTGTTCGGCGCGCCCGTTTATCTGCTGGAGCGGCAGGCCCAGGCCGCCGGCGATCAGTCAGCCGAGTGACCGGCGGCGATCAACGCCCGCAAACCCGCCTCATCCAGGATAGGAATGCCCAACTGCCGGGCTCGGGTCAATTTGCTGCCCGCGGCTTCACCCGCCAAAAGATAGCGCGTGCTTTGGCTGACCGAACTGGTGACCTTGCCGCCATACTGCTCGATCAACGCCTGCGCCTCATCCCGCTTGAGCGTGGGCAACACGCCGGTGATGACAAAGGTCAATCCGGCCAAGGGCTGTTGCGCCGGAGCGGCGACCGTTTCGAGGGAGAAGTTCAGGCCGGCGCGCCGGAGTTTCTCTAGCAGCGCCTGATTTTGCGCGCTGCCAAACCAGGCGGCCACCGACGCCGCGATCTGCGGTCCGACCCCTTCGATGGTTTGCAATTCCTCTTCGCTCGCCGCCGCCAGGCGGTCCAGGCTGCCCAGGGCTTCCAGCAACAGGCGCGCCACGACGTTGCCGACATAACGAATGCCGAGCGCCGTCAGCAACCGATCGGCCGATTGCGTCCGGCTGGCTTCAACACCTTCCAGCAAGTTATCCACCTTCTTCGCCTTGAAGCCTTCTAACCCCAGCAACTCTTCTCGCCGCAGGTAATAAATGTCGGCCACATCGTGGATGAGACCTTGTTCCATCAACAGATCGCCGGTCTTGCTGCCAAACGTGCCGATGTCCATAGCGCCTCGGCTGACGAAGTATTCGATGCGGCGGGCTAGTTGGGCTGGGCACGTGGGATTCTCGCAGGTAAAAGCCACTTCGCCGGGCGCGCGCACGGCCGGAGCCGCGCAAGCCGGGCAGTGGGTTGGGGGAGCAATGGGACGCTCTGACCCGTCACGCGCTTCCACCACCGGCCCGATGACGTAGGGAATGACTTCACCGGCGCGTTTGACCAGGACAATATCGCCCAGGCGGATATCTTTGCGGGCGATTTCGTCATAATTGTGCAGGGTGGCATTGCGGACGATCACGCCGCCTAATTCAATCGGCTCCAGCACGGCGGTGGGGGCCAGAACGCCGGTGCGACCCACGTTGACCTGGACATCGAGGAGTCGGGTGGTTTTCTCCTGCGCCGGGAATTTCATAGCCAACGCGCCGCGCGGGTCTTTGCCGGCGTAGCCCAGGCTGTCGGCCAGCGGGCGCGCGTTGATTTTGACCACGATGCCGTCGACTTCATAGTTGAGGCTGTGACGGCGGGTGCGCCAGCTTTCGTAGGCGGCGATGACATCGGTCAGGGTGGAACAATATTGGGATTCGGCCGAAACCGGGAACCCCATCTGCGTGAGATAAGCCAATCGCTCCGCCTGTGTTTCAGGCACGTCTCCCTCGGCAGCCACAATATCATAGCAAAGCAGAGCCAGGGGACGCGCCGCCGTCACGCCAGGGTCTAGCTGGCGCAACGACCCCGCCGCCGCGTTGCGCGGATTCATATACATGGCCTCACCTGCCGCCAGACGCGCCGCATTGAACAACTCGAATTTATCCAGTGGGAAGTAGACCTCGCCCCGCACCACCAGATAAGGCAGGGGCGTCAACGGGCCGGCGGGGTCTACCGGAATGCGCTTAGGCACGGCGGGCAGTGTGCGCAAATTGGGCGTCACGTCTTCACCCACCTCCCCATCGCCGCGCGTTGCCCCGCGCACGAAACGGCCGTTTTCGTAGGTCAGCACCACAGTCAGACCGTCAATCTTCGGCTCAACCATGTAGTCTAATACCATCTCGGCGGGGAGCAATCGGCCGATGCGCGTCCGCCAGGCTTCTAAATCCGCCACGCTGAAGCCATTCGCCAGGCTCAGGATGGGCCGGGGATGCGTCACCTTGTCGAAACCCGCCAGGGGTGGCGCGCCGGCGCGTTGCGTGGGGGAATCAGGGGTGACAAGCGCCGGGTGGTCGGCTTCTAGCGCCAGCAGCTCGCGGTAGAGCGCGTCATATTCCGCATCACTGATGACCGGCGCATCCAACACGTGGTAGCGGTATAGATGATAATTGATCGCATCCCGCAGTCGGCGGATTTCCTCTTCGGGGGTCATAGTTGGCTCTGTCCTGTTAGCATCGCGGCCGGCGGCTAGGGCTGACCCGTCGGCAACAAGAAGTCGGCCACCACCCAGCCTTCCACGCCGTCATCTATCAAGCGGAGTTGCCACCAGGTGAAACCGCTACCGTTTTCCGGCCCGGCCAAGGCCAAACCCACCGCCCCGTCAGCGGCCGTGCGCAGAGGGGCGTTGTCGGTGCTAGGGCCGTCGCGCACCGTCACGCCGACGCCGCCGGTGTTGGCGATCACTGCATAAAACCCTTGGGTAACCTGAGGCGGCGGCGTGCGTAGGTCGGGCGTAGGCAACGGCGTCAACGTGGGGATGCCGGTGGGGGTGGGCAAGAGCGGTGTGGCCGAAGGCGGGACGGTGGGCAGGGCGGTCAGGCGCACGATGGTGGAGACCGGCGGTTCCAGGGCCAGAGGCGGCGGCTGGAGAAAAGTTCGGGCCAGTTGCCAGGCCAGAATAATGGCAATGGCCGTGACAAGGATGCCCAACGTCAGCCCTAGCAGCGGGACCCAGTCAAAGCGGTCGCCGCGTTGGCGGCGGGGCCGGCGGGGGCGCAAGTCGGATTCGCGTGGATCGGGAGGGGCCTGGTAATGAGCCATGGGGCTACCCGTCGTGGCGGCGAATGTAGGCCAGAAAGCGATCGAGGGGCCAGGTATTGACAACGGATTCGGCCGAAACCCATCCCCGTTGCGCCGTCGCCACTCCATAGTGCAAATAGTCCAAATCCGTTTCAGCGTGCGCGTCTGTATTTACCGCCAACTTTACCCCCAATTCCATCGCCCGCCGGGCATGAATGTCATTCAAATCCAGGCGGCGCGGGTTACTGTTAATTTCCATCACGGTGCCGGTCGCCGAAGCCGCCGGCAACACGGCTCCCATATCCAATTCCGCCCCCGGTCGATCCGGCATCAGCCGCCCCGTCGGGTGTCCCAAAATGTCCACATGCGGGTTGTCAATGGCCGCCAGCGCCCGGCGCGTCACTTGCTCCGTTGTTTGCGACAATCCTACATGCAGACTGGCTATCACCACATCCAATTCTGCCAACACCTCATCCGGGTAGTCCAACGTGCCATCCGCCTTGATCTCCATCTCCGTGCCGTGCAACACGCGGAAATCCGGCCTCAGACGCGCATCCACCGCCCGCACCTCCGCCGCCTGCTCACGCAAACGTTCCAGCGAGAGACCGTTGGCGATGCCCAAACTGCGCGAATGATCGGTCACTACTAGATATTTCAAACCACGCGCCTGCGCCGCCTGCGCCATGGCTTCAATCGAGACGCGGCCATCCGACCAGGTGCTGTGTGTATGCAAATCAGCCACAATATCACCTAGTTGCAGCACGCGCGGCAGCTTTCCGGCCAGCGCCGCTTCGATCTCCCCCCGATCTTCACGCAGCGTCGGCGGGATGGTCGGCAGGCCCAATGTGGCGTAGACGGCTTCTTCGGTGGCGCATACCACTTCCGGCCCGCCGTGCAGAGGGGTGAAGGCGTATTCGTTCAGGCTCAACCCCCGTTTCAGCGCCAGTTCACGCAATTTCACGTTGTGATCTTTGCTGCCGGTGAAATAGGCCAGCAACGTCCCCCAGCGCTCGGTGGGCAACACACGCAAATCCACTCCGATGCCGCTCAACAGGGTCACGTGGGATTTAGTCGGCCCGCGCCCGGAAACGGACTCCACCAGCGGCAAATGGATAAACGCTTCCATGATAGCATCGGCGTAATCTTCCACCGAATCCACCGCCACCAAGAGATCAATGTCGCCGATGGTTTCGCACATCCGTCGCAATGAGCCGCCCACCGCCGTGCGTGTGACGCCCGGCAGGGCAGCCAGGGTAGACAAAATAGCCTGCGCCGCGACCCAGGCGATCTCCAACGGATAGCGCCCTGTGCCATGCCGGCGCAGAGCCTCAATGTTGGCCTGGATTTTGGCTTCTGATTTCACGCCCATTCCCGGCAGGTCGCGCAACTGTCCTTGGCGGGCCGCCGCTTCGAGGGCGGCCAGAGTTTGGATGCCGAGCCGATCAAAAACGAGCTTGACCTTTTTGGGCCCCATGCCTTCAACCTGGAGCATCTCAACCAATGTGGGAGGAATTTCCTGGGCCAGTCGCGCGTAGAATTCGAGGCGGCCGGTAGTGAGCAACTCGTCAATTTTTGCCGCCAGCGTTTTGCCTATGCCAGGGATAGTGGTGAGAGCATTTTCGGCCGAAATTTCTCCCACGCCCCGCCCCAGAGCCCGAATACTCTCCGCCGCCTTGCGATATGCCAACACACGGTGCAATTCATCGCCCCGAATCGCCAGCATATCCGCTATCGTCTCAAACAACGCTGCAATCTCACGATTGTTCATACATCCTGTCCTGCCTACACGCCGACGGTAGCTCACAAGCCACCAAGCCAAAGAATTATACAGACCCCCTGCCCCGCGCCCAAACCCATTTCCGTGAATTCTTCCCCAAAGATGCCCGACTGCGTATCTCATCGGCCCTATTTTCTCTTCATCCGACCACAATAAGCCAGGTTTGACAACTCCCATGAAAATGTAGACAATGGACATTGCACAAATCCAATTCTCATGGAGGAGAATATGACCAAACGTGCTCTTACCCTGCTGTTGCTGAGTTTGCTCGTCGCTGTGTTATTAGTCGCCTGCGGCGCACCCCAAGAAGTCGTGGAGCCAACTCAAGCTCCTACTGCCGAGCCGACTGAAGTAATGGTCCCCTTTGAAGCCCTGCCGGCCCTTATGACCGAGCCCTGCACTGGCGCCTTCAAAGAGATTGCTGCTGTTGATCAGTACACCGTCCGCTTCACCACGTGTAACCCTGACCCTGCCTTCCTTTCCAAAATCGCCTTTTCCGCTTTCGCTATCTACCCGGAAGAGTATCTGAATGCCACCGGCGGCACAGGCGACATGCTGGAAAAACCCATCGGCACCGGGCCTTACCTGCTGGAAAGTTGGGAGCGCGGCAGCAGCATCATCTTCACCCGCAATGAAAGCTATTGGGGTGAAAAAGCTATCGCCCCGAAACTGGTTTTCCGTTGGAACTCCGAAGCCTCCGCGCGTCTGGTCGAATTACAATCCGGCCAGGTGGACGGCATTGATAACCCCAGCCCCGATGACTTTGAGAGCATTCAAGCGGATAGCTCACTAATGCTCATGAAGCGTCCGGCTCTCAATACCTTCTACATCGGCATGACCAACACCTTTGCCCCTTGGGATGAAGTTGCCGTGCGTCAGGCCATTGCTATGGGCATAGACCGCCAGCGTATTGTAGACACCTTCTATCCCGCCGGTTCCGAAGTCGCTACCCACTTCACACCTTGCGCCATCGCCAATGGGTGCGCCGGCGATGCCTGGTACGACTATAACCCTGACAAGGCCCGCGAATTACTAGCCCAGGCTGGTCTACAAGATGGCTTCAAAACCAAGCTCTACTACCGCGATGTCGTGCGCGGTTATCTGCCTGAGCCGGGTGTCGTCGCTCAAGACATTCAAGCCCAACTGAAAGACCTCGGCATTGAGGTCGAAATTGAGGTTCAGGAATCAGGCACCTTCCTTGACAATGCCAGCAATGGCCGTTTGGACGGTCTCTACCTCCTGGGCTGGGGGGCAGACTATCCTCACATCACCAACTTCCTGGACTTCCACTTTGGCGCTGCCGGCCAACGCTTTGGCACACCCTTCCCGGAAATCTATGAGCAACTGCAAGCCGGCGCGCAAATCGCCGACGCAGCCGCAGCCGAAGATATCTACATCAAGGCCAACAATGCCATCCGCGAGTTGGTGCCGATGGTGCCGGTCGCTCATGGCGGCTCCGCCACGGCTTACCGCGCCGACGTGGAAGGCGGGCAGGCCAGCCCTCTAACCAACGAGGTCTTCTCTGTGGTGAATCCGGGCGGTCGCGACACAATGGTTTGGATGCA
This sequence comes from Chloroflexota bacterium, assembly GCA_041918535.1. GTDB lineage: Bacteria > Chloroflexota > Anaerolineae > Promineifilales > Promineifilaceae > DAOTXO01. Next base: position 1,777 of record JAYRVN010000346.1, on the reverse strand, counting down.
AAACGCAGAACCGTTGAGCTTCTTCTGCGCCGATGAGAGCGATGGCGAGTCCTTGCGCGCTTGCGAACAGGTGCAAGAAGCGCTCTATGGCTATGAAGTCGGCGGCACAGCCCCCGTTCCGGCGCTGGCAACAGCCTGCACTCCCAGCGAAGACCTGACGGTCTGGACGTGCGCGCTGCGTCAAGGCGTCATGTTCCATGACGGCAGTGAGTTCGATGCCAACGACGTGTTGGCAACCTTCAAAGCCGGCCTGGACTACACCGACCCCAATCACAAGGGGAACACCGGCACTTTCGATTACTACGCCAACCTGTGGGGTATTATCAACGCGCCGGCGCAACCATAAGTTTGCAACGATGAGGCTGCCTCATGACCTGGTCCCCATTCCCTGAACATACAACCATGGCTTGGCTCCGCCGGGTCTTAGGAAGAGTCAAGTGTTGACGAGTCCAATGCCCAAAGCATTATTCGTCTCAACCTGATGCGCGTAGGCGGGATGGTGTCTGGATCGCCGGTTATCATCCCGCCTTTGCGTTCTTGATCAATGGCTGTCGGTCAGACGACGGCCATCTGGCGTATCATGGCACACCTGCTCGAAGTAAAAAACCTGGTTACCCGCTTCCGCACAGCCGACGGCGTGGTTTATGCCGTCAACGGCATTTCCTATCTCCTCGACAAAGGGGAATCCATGGCGATTGTCGGCGAAAGCGGTTCCGGCAAGTCGGTTAGTGTGCTCTCTATCATGGGACTTATACCCAGTCCACCGGGCCAAATTGAGGCCGGAGAAGTTCTTTTTCAGGGCCAAGACCTGCTCAAGCTCACACCCCGTCAACTGCGCGCCATTCGAGGCAAAGACGTTACAATGGTCTTTCAAGACCCGATGACGTCTTTGAACCCGGTGCTGACCATTGCGCGACAGCTCACGGAAGGAATGCGCCGCCATGAATCCTTGCCCCCGGATGAGGCCAATGCGCGGGCTGTTGAGTTGCTAGAGCTAGTAGGCATCCCCGACGCGGCCGACCGTCTCCACGATTTTCCTCACCAATTCTCCGGAGGACAACGTCAACGCATCATGATCGCTATCGGCCTAGCCTGCAACCCGGCGTTGTTGATTGCCGATGAACCAACAACAGCGCTAGATGTGACGATTCAAGCGCAGATCGTGGCTCTGGTAAAGCAACTCAAACAACGGTTCGGGATGGCAGTCATCTGGATCACACACGATCTTGGTGTCGTCGCCGGGTTGGTAGAGAAAGTGGCGGTAATGTACGCCGGCTTTATCGTGGAAATGGCGCCCGTGCGCGACCTCTATAAACGCACCAGCCATCCCTACACGTTGGGTCTGTTGCAATCGTTGCCCAAAGTAGATGCACACGTGCGCAACCGTCTGTCGCCGATTGAGGGCACGCCGCCCGATCTGATGAAGAAGCCGACACATTGCCCGTTTGCGCCGCGCTGCCGCTACGCCGTGGCTCAATGTTGGCAGGAAATTCCACCTCTTATCCCCATCGAGCCAGGACATGTAGTAGCTTGTTTCCGCGCCCATGAGGTTCAAGCCCAGGCGTTCAAGGAAACCGGAGGGGCAGCATGAGCGTGGAGAAGGATTGGCTGGTTGAGGTTAGGCATCTGAAAAAGTACTTTCCTGTGCGGCGCGGGGTGCTAAAACGGGTGGTTGGCAATGTACAGGCTGTGGATAATGTCTCGTTCCGTATCCATCGCGGCGAGACGCTCGGATTGGTGGGCGAAAGCGGCTGTGGGAAATCCACCACCGGGCGCG